>NZ_NADV01000158.1:0-270 GCF_003264175.1 Bacillus sp. SRB_331
ACCGAATGGGACCTGCCCCCACCCGATTACATTGCCTATCCAGAGTTTCGAGTTTACTGCAAGCAGCTCACTCTTCCACATTCATTATGGCCATGTGGTCAGACCCAGTAAAGACTAAACATATCTAGATAAAGCAGCCTGCTTTTTCAGCTTTGCGCAAAATTTTCGTCATGGCCTTCTCATGGCTCCAGATTGCTGTGGTGAAAGTAGTTGCCGGTATTGTGTCTTGTAAAGTCGTCTGCATTTCTTGGGTCGGCTTTTGAATACTTT
>NZ_NADV01000159.1:0-360 GCF_003264175.1 Bacillus sp. SRB_331
TGCTTCCCTTAAGATACTTAAGAACACGCTTCGCAGATGTCCAATGTTGGCGACCTGGGTTGTCAAGGAACCGACAGAGTGAGGACACTGCATGTGAGATATCCGGTCTGGTGCACGTTGCGATCCAGTTAAGAGCTCCAACTAGTTCACGATAGGGGGTTTCTTGCATTTCTTGCTTCTCTTCGGCGGTTGTTGCACACATGTTCTTCTCCAGGTAGAGTCCTGATTGTTCGGGCGTGTCTGCGTGCTTGCAGTCCATCATGTTGAACTTTGATAATTGCTCCAAGATGTAGGCCTCTTGGTCAAGTAAGATACCGTCATTACTACGTGTGATCCTCATCCCTAGTAAGCGCTTCGGGT
>NZ_NADV01000160.1:0-819 GCF_003264175.1 Bacillus sp. SRB_331
GGATGCCAACAACTTGTACCCGTTCCCTGATCATCGTAACATACCTCATCTACCGTTCGTTGCCTCATCTATTGCGACAAGCGTTAATCTGCATCAACTTTGGCACAACCGCCTCGGCCACATCAACAATGCCGATCTCGACGTAATCCTACAAGGCATCAATGGCGGTGAAAAGATCATACCCAATCAACGTTCGGAGCTCTGCAATGGCTGTTTGATGGGGAAGATGCCAAGAGGCAAGATAGCGCGTTTTTCCAATAACTCCACCAGCTCACCCCTCGAAATCGTTCACAGCGATATTTCCGGACCTTTTCCAGTTGATGGCATCCATTCTAGATCAAGATACTACATCACATTCCTAGATCAGCACACAAGGTATACCGTCGTTTATCTACTTCGAAGGAAATCCGAGGCTTTTCTAGCAATCAAAACGTTCATCAGAATGGTCAATACTCTTTTCTTGGACAAGGGCTTCTCAGTAAAATACTTTCAAAGCGACAATGGCGGCGAATATACTTCCAACGACTGTCAGGCGCTGTTTCAAGAACTGGGCATTGTGCATAGAAAAATTGTTCCGTATCAATCAGAGCAAAACGGGATAATCGAAAGACTGAAGCGCACAATCATGGACTGCGCAGAGAGCATACGATTCGGTGCAAACTTAAAGCAAAACTTCTGGACAGCCTCTGTTTGTACAGCCGTTTATCTCCTCAATCGCAGGCCCCACAATCACCTATCGGAACACATGTCTCCATTCGAAGCCTGGCACAATAAGAAACCATACCTAATGCACCTGCGAACGTTCGGTTGCGATGCGTA
>NZ_NADV01000161.1:0-195 GCF_003264175.1 Bacillus sp. SRB_331
GATCTACTGTCATCTTCCCACGCATCGCTCACCGAATCAGACACTGAAGAGGGTGCAAATTCTTTACGAGAAGAACCTATTAGCCAAGTCGTGGATTCAATTGAACCGGCGGTGCGGCGGTCATCTCGTATGCCGTGGTCCTCCGACTGAATTTTGGAAATGTAAGGCTGCACGTGTTTTTGGACTGTCACGATC
>NZ_NADV01000161.1:264-664 GCF_003264175.1 Bacillus sp. SRB_331
ACTGAAGCCCTGAGCAGTCCTCACGCTGGTCATTGGTATGACGCGATTCGAGCTGAGTATCAACAGATGTTAGATTTTCAAACCTGGAGTTTACAAGATTTGCCTCCCGGACGAAAGGCTATCTCGTGTAAATGGGTTTTAACGGTGAAACCAAGCCTTTCTGGGGATGGCTCTATCAGGAAGTTTAAAGCCCGTTTGGTGGTTCGAGGATTCTCACAAAGACATGGAGTTGATTTCGATGAAACCTTTGCCCCTGTTGCTCATCAGGCGTCAATGCGTGTGTTACTTGCTATTGCTGCTCAACACAATCTACAGATCCGACAAATTGATATCGTTGGGGCTTTTCTCAACGGCGACGTACAAGAAGATATTTTTATGCAGCAACCTGAAGGAATTGTTG
>NZ_NADV01000162.1:0-324 GCF_003264175.1 Bacillus sp. SRB_331
AGAGGTTTGCCCAGGCGGCCGTACCGATGCGTGAGTTCATCGGCCACAAAGACAGCGTCGACGGCTCCGGTTCGCGGTTGGAAGCCGGTCTGGAGGATGTGATGCTGGATCAGGCCCCGGTTTCGCAGAATCTGTCGGACGCTCAGTTCGTAGACCTTCTTGAGATGGCATTGGAGCGCGATGCCTCTCCAGTTGGCGGCAAGGCGCAGGTCGGTTCCTTTCTTGGGGATCGGCGTCATGAACGCCCGTTGCCAGACTGACGGCGTTGTCTGGTGGGAATACAAGGTACGGAACATGGCGTGAAAGAGCTTGGCAGCCGGCTCT
>NZ_NADV01000163.1:0-292 GCF_003264175.1 Bacillus sp. SRB_331
CAAGATATTGCCTCTACACAAGCAAACATTGCTGGCAAGAAGCGTCGATGCAAAGTTCACCCACACCTTGGCCATACGGATGACCAATGTTATGCACAACACCCTGAGCTTCGCCCTAGCAGCTGGCAGCCGAGACATAATAAACAGGGACAAGTTCAAAACTACCATTATGCCTCTCAAGCTTCATTTAACAAGTCCAGGGCCTGGCATGTAGATACTGGCTGTTCCAACCACATGACATTTGACCGTCAGATCTTATCGCAATTCCGAAGCGCAAGTCTGAACCCAGAAA
>NZ_NADV01000164.1:0-350 GCF_003264175.1 Bacillus sp. SRB_331
GACGTACATTGGACCTTCCATTTCGTAAGAATTCTATAAATGACATTTTATCAAACACATGGTGGGCTATTGTTCATGTAAATAAAATCATGTATTTCAAGAGTACTAAGTCCAACCAATTCCAAAATCCATATAAATCAGCCCACCAACAACATACATATATATATCAACCTTCATAATTTGATCATGGAAGCATGAAAACCATAAACATCACATAATAATTCCATTTCATGATAATATGCAAAAATAGACCATAATAGGATGTGTAGTAGTAATTCCATAATTCAAGAGTTCATAAATAACCATAAGGACCCATAAACTTGAAGTAGTAATAGAGGATAAATGGTTGG
>NZ_NADV01000019.1:0-48423 GCF_003264175.1 Bacillus sp. SRB_331
GTTTGTCTAGCATCTAAAAATAAAAATTGACGTTCACGTTGTTTGTTTCGTTCAGTTTTCAAAGAACTACTTCGTCGCTCAGAAGCGACTTTATTAATATAACATTTTGTTATATTTTCGTCAACAACTTTTTTCAATAAGTTGTTTTTCGTTTGTTTCTTTTGTTACCTCTCGTGGCAACGAATATAAATATACCAGTTTGATTATTAAAATGCAATAGTTTTTCTAATAAAATTTTCAACCTAGTAACAAAGTATAAAAATAGCATGTTTCTTCTATATAAATATAATTTCTAAACGCATTATCTACCCTATCAAGATCCACTCCCTTCATGTCACTCATAGTAAAATAAAAAAAGCTTTGGAGAAATCTCCAAAGCTTAGTCTTGTTTATGGCGCATAGCTGGGAATAATAGTACGTCACGAATAGATGGTGCGTTTGTTAATAACATAACAAGACGATCAATACCGATTCCTAACCCGCCCGTAGGAGGCATACCGTACTCAAGAGCTTCGATATAATCATCATCCATCATGTGAGCTTCGTCATTACCTTGCTCGCGCTCTTTTAGTTGAGCTTCAAAACGTTCTTTTTGATCGATTGGATCATTTAACTCAGTGAATGCATTTGCATGTTCACGTGCAACGATAAATAACTCGAAACGATCTGTGAATCGTGGATCTTCGTCATTCTTTTTCGCAAGTGGCGAAATTTCTACCGGATGACCGTAAATAAATGTTGGTTGGATTAATTTATCTTCTACTTTTTGTTCGAAGAACTCATTAATAATATGACCAACTTCCATTGTATTCTTAATTTCCACATTATGTTCTTTTGCAAGTTCACGCGCTTCTTCTACACTCATTGGATTCCAGAAATCTGCTCCAGAGTGTTGCTTAATTGCATCTACCATATGAAGACGTGTCCATTCTGGCTCTAGATTAATTTCATAATCACCATATTGGATTGTTGTTGTACCCAATACTTTTTTCGCGATATGAGCAACCATATTTTCTGTTAGTTTCATAATATCATTATAATCAGCGTACGCTTCATATAATTCAATCATCGTAAACTCAGGGTTATGACGAGTTGATACACCCTCATTACGGAATACACGGCCGATCTCATAAACCTTTTCTAATCCACCCACAATAAGACGTTTTAAATGAAGTTCAATTGCGATACGCATATATAATTCCATATCTAACGCATTATGGTGTGTAGTGAAAGGACGAGCAGACGCTCCACCTGCAATCGCGTGCATCATAGGCGTTTCTACTTCAAGATAACCGTTGTCATCTAAATATCTTCTCATTTCACGAATGATTTTACTACGGGTAACGAACGTTTCACGGCTTTCCATACTTGTAATTAAGTCCAAGTAACGTTGACGATAGCGTTGTTCAACATCTTTTAATCCATGGTATTTATCCGGTAATGGACGAAGGGATTTCGTTAAAAGTGTAAATCCTATTGCTTTTACTGAAAGTTCTCCAACGTTTGTTTTGAACACTTTACCTTCAATACCTACTAAGTCACCTAAATCTGCTGTCGTAAATAACTCGTACTCTTCATCTCCAACAGTATCTTTACGAACATAAATTTGAACTTGCCCCTGTAAATCTTGAATATGCGCAAATCCCGCTTTTCCTTTACCGCGTTTTGTCATAATACGACCAGCGATAGAAACAGTGATTTCTTTCTCTTCTAATTCTTCTTTAGAGAATTCTCCATATAGACTTACTAAGTCAGTTGTTGAATTTGTGCGTTCAAATCGTTTACCGAACGGATCAATTCCTTGCTCACGTAAATTATGTAGCTTTTCACGACGAACAAGCAATTGGTCGTTTAATTCTTCGTGGTTCATGTTATCCATGATATTAATATCACTCCAGCTCTATTAATTTTTACAATATATACAGTATAGCATTTTCTACTCAACTAGAAAAACTGCCAGCAACTAACTGGCAGTTCTTCTTTCTTTCACGTAATTATAGGAAGTGTATAGAAGAATGTCAATCTCCTATGCCCCCTTATTAACCAACATAAATTGTTTGTTGTTTCGCTTCTACTTCTTCTACAAATGCACCTAATACATTGGCAAGGTCTTCACGTGTGTCGCAAGTATTGATACCATTACGCACACTCGCATTACCACGAACACCTTTTAAATACCAAGCTGCATGCTTTCGCATCTCTCTTACGGCAACATTTTCGTTCTTTAAATCGATAAGACGATCTAGATGCAACATACATACATCAATTTTCTCACGCACTGTTGGTTCCGGCATTAACTCACCTGTCTCTAAATACTTTACCGTACGATAAATCATCCACGGATCTCCAAGAGCAGCGCGACCAATCATAACACCATCTACACCAATTTCATCAAGCATACGCTTTGCATCTTGTGGTGTTTCGACATCACCATTTCCGATAACCGGAATATTTACAGCCTGCTTTACTTGTTTAATAATATTCCAATCCGCTTTACCTTCATACATTTGCACTCGTGTACGCCCATGAACCGCTATCGCTTGTCCACCAGCACGCTCAACAGCTCTAGCATTTTCTATTGCGAAAATATGTTCTTCATCCCAACCAATACGCATTTTAACTGTAACTGGCTTTTCAACAGCATCTACAACCGCCGCTACCATCTCATATATTTTATTTGGGTCTAAAAGCCACTTTGCTCCTGCATCACACTTAGTGATTTTCGGTACTGGGCACCCCATATTAATATCAATAATGTCTGCTGTCGTATATTTATCTACGTATTTCGCAGCATCTACAAGAGTTTCTTTCTCTCCACCAAAAATTTGTAAACTTAATGGCTTTTCTCTCTCATCGATATATAACATATCTAATGTTCTTTTGTTATTAAGTAATATTGCCTTATCACTTACCATTTCAGCACAAACTAAACCTGCACCAAATTCTTTTACCGTCAAACGGAATGCAGAGTTACACACTCCCGCCATCGGTGCTAGTACAACTGGATTTTTCATCTCAATATTTGCAATCTTTAACACCCGACTTACTCCTTCCTTTACGGTCACTTTGGCATCAATTCGTCTATTGAAACGTTTAATGTTTTAGCGACTTCTACTACAAAATCTTGGGAAGGTGATCTATTGCCCCTCTCAACTTCACCTAAAACCGATACAGATACCCCTAATTCTTTCGCAAAACCTTCTTGCGTATAGCCTTTTAGCTTTCGAAAAGCACGAATGCGTCTTCCCCATTTTTCTGCTTCCATACCGTTACTCCCTCTCGCCTTTTCATTTCTTCTACTTGTGAACGTGAAATGTTTTGTTTTATATCTTGATTAATCTCTAACAACGGAACGATAACAAAAGCTCTTTCGAACATCCGCGGATGCGGAACAATCAGATTCTCTGCTTCAATATTTTCTTGATTATATAGTAAAATGTCAAGGTCGATGGTCCTCGGGCCCCATCTAATTTCCCTTTTTCTTCCTAGGTCATTCTCTACCTTTTGTGTTACTTTCAATAATTCTTGCGGTGATAAATTGGTAGAAATTTTTATAACTAAATTTAAAAAGCAATTTTGGTCAGTATAGCCAACCGGATCAGTTTCATATACAGACGAAACATCATCAACTTGGATATGCTGGTTTTTATTTAAAAACTGAATTGCTTCAGTTAAATAAGTATAACGCTCCCCAATATTGGAACCTAATGCAATGTACGCTATATTATTCATGGACGTTCTCTCGTAATTTCTACCGCTACAGCACGATAATGTCCCGGTATCGGCGGATCCGGTTTAATTACCTTAATTGTACACTGTGAAATACTCTCATATTGTTTCAATATATCTGTAGCGATATTTTCAGCGATACTCTCTACAAGCTTATACGTTCTATCTTCAACCACTTTTCTACATAGTTCGAAAAGCTCCCCGTAATTGACAGAATACTCTAAGTCGTCACTTTCTCCTGCACGTTTTAAATCCAACTCCACCGTTAAATCCACTTTAAATCTCTGACCCAATTTATTTTCTTCTGGGAATACACCATGATAACCGTAAAACTCCATATCATGGATATAAATTTTATCCAATTACTTTGCCCCCTTACCAATCATCGCGTCCATCATCTTAGCCATACGCGCCATTTCTTTCACATCATGAACACGGATAAACTCACAGCCCTTTTCAATACCAAGACAAACGGTAGCTCCCGTTCCTTCAAGACGTTCCTCCACTGGCAAATCTAACACATGGCCAATAAAGGACTTTCTTGAAGTACCTAAGAGAACTGGGTAACCCAGTACATTTAACTGTTCTAAATTGCGCATCGCTTCTAAATTTTGCTCAGGTGTTTTCGCAAAACCGATACCTGGGTCTAAAATAATATTCTCATCTCGCACACCAGCATCTTTAGCAATTTTAATACTTTCATACAAATCAGCAATCATATCGGCCATTAAATTGCGGTAATTCATATTATCTCGGTTATGCATTAAGATAATGGGCACATCATAATAGGCTGCAACTTCAGCAATCCTCGGTTCCGCCTTCGCTCCCCAAATATCATTAATAATATTAGCACCAGCTTCAATCGCTTGTTTCGCAACCTCAGCTTTATACGTATCAATAGAAATAGGTAGCTTTACTTCTTTTGACACTGCCTGAATCATTGGAACAACTCGCTTTATTTCCTCTTCTACTGAAACTTTAGCGAAACCCGGGCGGGTAGATTCGCCGCCAATATCAATAATATGGGCACCTTCACTTTTCATTTCTTTCGCATGTCGCACCGCAGCATCTACTTCATTGTAACTCCCACCATCAGAAAATGAATCTGGCGTTACATTTAAAATCCCCATAATTAATGTCTTTTCATTTAAGTTCAATGTATATTCGCCGCAGCGCAAATCATAATCCCACTTCAAACTACACATCTCCTCTTCGCAATTCATTTCTGCTCCACAATTTCTCTCTCTGCACTCCATAAAGATCCATAAGTCTTTTTGTAACCACTCCCACTTTACCCGGGAAATCTTTCTCCTCTATACGATAAAGGGGGACAATCTCTTGAATAGAGTTCGTTACGAACACTTCATCCGCTGAAAGCAATTCATCTTTTGTAAAGAAACCTTCCTTTACTTCTATATCTAGCTCTTCAGCAGCCTTTATAATAAACGCACGAGTGATTCCGTTTAAAATCCCTGTTTCTAATGAAGGAGTATATAAAATATCTCCTTTAACAAAAAAGAGATTCGAAACAATACCCTCTGCAACATAACCTGTTTCGGTAAGAAAAATACCTTCCTTATTCACAACATTTCCAATTTCGCGTTTCCCTAAAATATTATTTAAATAATGATGGGACTTCAAGCGAAATGCACCCTCTGGTGTATTTCTCACTTGCTTTAAAATAACTCCTTCTTTTTCCACTACATTCCCTGGAGCTGCTAAAGGTTTTATAAAAACAATAACAGACGGTTCTTCATATACTTCCGTTTGTAATCCTATTTCATCTATACCCGCCGATACATTTAAGCGCACATATGCATGCTTTAACCCATTCTTAACAAGTAGATTCTTTAAAATAAGCATCACTTCATCTTTTGTCATTGTCCATTTGATTTGCAATATATCGAGCGCATCCATTAAGCGTTCATAATGATCATCCAATAAAAAGGGATGACCATTATAAATACGAAATGTCTCAAAAACCCCAAGTCCATATAGGTAACCGTGGTCATAAGGAGAAATTTTCGCTTCACTCGCTTCTACATACGCGCCATTTACGTAAATTAACACGATGTCACACTTGGGCTATATTTGCGAATGAAATTCTGTAGCAATTCTTTCCCGTGAGAAGTCATAATAGATTCCGGATGGAATTGTACCCCTTCAATCGGCAACGTTTTATGACGAAGCGCCATAATTTCACCTTCTTCAGTCCAAGATGTTATCTCTAAACAATTCGGTAACGTCTCTTTTTTAACGATAAGAGAGTGATAACGTGTCGCGGTAAATGGATTTGGGATATCAGAAAAAATCGTCTGCCCATCATGATGCATTAAAGATGTTTTTCCATGCATCAAACGCTCTGCCCTGACAACATCACCTCCAAATACTTGTGCAATTGATTGATGTCCAAGACAGACCCCAAAAATCGGAAGCTTACCTGCAAAATATTTAATAACATCCATACTGATTCCCGCCTCATTAGGACTACATGGACCTGGCGAAATCATTAAAAAATCCGGTTTCATATTCTCAATATCCGAAATAGTCACTTCATCATTACGCCTAACAACAAGCTCTTGTCCAAGTTCTCCAAGAAACTGCACTAAATTAAATGTAAAAGAATCATAATTATCAATCATTAATATCATTTCTCTCACCTAACCGTTTCTTCGCTACTTTCTTTTGCACGCCATAAAGCGATTGCTTTTTTTAACGACTCTTTATATTCATTTTTTGGATTTGAATCAATTACAATACCCGCTCCAGCTTGCACATGCGCTTGTCCATCTTTAGCAAGTAGTGTTCGGATTATAATATTCAATTCCGTATCTCCAGAATAACCAATCCAACCAATTGACCCTGTATAAATTCCTCGGCGAACAGGTTCTAATTCTTCAATAATTTCCATCGTACGTATTTTCGGGGCACCGGTAATTGTCCCACCAGGAAATACAGCCTTCACCAAATCGAAAGCATCTTTATCTGCTTCCACCTCACCACGCACATTAGAAACAATATGCATAACGTGTGAGTATTTTTCAATTACCATAAATTCATCTACTTCAACAGTGCCATATTTACAAACCCGGCCCAAGTCATTTCGTTCTAAATCCACAAGCATTACATGCTCTGCTCTTTCCTTTTCATTTTCAATTAATTCTTTCGCTAATTCTTCATCCTCTTGCTCACTTGCTCCTCGAGAGCGCGTACCAGCAATCGGTCTTGTACTCACTTCTTTTCCTTGCTTTTTAATTAGCAATTCAGGCGAAGCACTAACAATTTGAAAATCTCCAAACTCCAAGTAACCCATATATGGAGATGGATTAATTTCACGAAGACTTGTATATATTTCTAGTGGATGTGTTTGTAATGTTCTTTCTTGTCTTGTCGACAAGTTTACTTGAAACACATCACCCGCTCCAATATATTCTTGAATACGTTCAACGGCCTTCATAAAGCCCTCTTCCGTAAAAGCGACTGCTTCATTTTTCTTTTCAGGAGATTCAAACGGCATAGTCACTTCGGGGGCTTCTTTCATCCAAAGACCCTTCCATTCATTTAATCGTTCTTCTGCCTCTTCACACTCATCTACATAATGCGTAATAATCCATAATACTCTCTCCTGTTGATCATACACAAACACGTCATCAAATAACAAAAAGAATATGTCAGGTATATTAATATCATCCTTCGCAAGAGAAGAAAGTTTTTCAATATAACGGATACAATCATAACTAAAGTATCCAATTGCCCCACCCTGAAAAGGTGGGTACTCCGGATTATAATCCGTTTTCCATTTCTCCATATACGCTTGCATTAAATCTAATGGATTCCCTCGCTTTATTGTTTCCTTACCACTTTCACTTATATGTAACGTCTCATTCTTACCCTGAATTACCGCTACTGGATCCAGCCCAACAATATTATAACGACCACCACGTCCACTTTCTAACAAAATATGTTGCGGCTTATCCTGAGAAAGAAATTTATATTGCTTAAAGAAATCTAACTGATATGGAATAGAAAGCGCTAAAGATTTTCTTCGTTGCATATCAACACCCCGTCTTCTGTTATCCCACCCTCTTAAGCCAATCAAATCAAACTACATAAAATTATTTATATAGAGAATGATTATACTTGAGGGCTAGTGAAAATAAATTAATTATACTACTTCTTATTTTACATGAAGTTTTCTAGTCATTCACTCTTTTCCTTTTTCCAATCAAAAAAGAAAAAGCATCCTTTTTTAAGGATGCTTTTCAAATCACATTCACTTATGACTCAAATTGATAAAGTGGTGTACTTAAATAACGTTCACCGTTACTTGGGATAATAACAAGTACCTTTTTCCCTTTACCTAATTTCTTCGCAACTTCTGTCGCTGCATAAACGACCGCTCCCGAAGAGATACCAACTAAAATACCTTCTTCTTTAGCCACTCTTCTCGCATATTCGAACGCTTGCTCCGTTTTCACTTGAATAATTTCATCATATACCTCTACATCCAATGTCTCCGGAACAAACCCCGCTCCAATTCCTTGGATCTTATGTGGTCCTGGCTTTCCACCAGATAATACTGGTGAATCCGCAGGTTCTACCGCGTAAATTTTGATATCTTTATAAGCCTCTTTCAGCACTTCACCGGCACCTGTAATTGTTCCACCTGTACCAATACCTGCGATAAACGCATCTAATTGATCCCCCATCTGTTCAACAATTTCTGGACCTGTTGTTATACGATGGATTTCTGGATTCGCTTGATTTTGGAACTGTTGTGGTATAAAGTACCCATGTTCTTCTGCTAATTCAGTTGCCTTTCGAATTGCTCCGCCCATTCCTTCAGGTCCTGGAGTCAATACTAATTCAGCACCGTAAGCGCGTAATAAATTACGACGCTCAATACTCATTGTTTCTGGCATTACTAAAATTGCCTTATATCCTTTAGCAGCTGCTACCATCGCTAAGCCAATACCTGTGTTACCACTTGTCGGCTCAATGATTGTATCGCCCTCTTTTAATAATCCTTTATTTTCAGCATCTTCAATCATAGCTAACGCGATACGATCTTTAACACTGCTCCCCGGATTCATAAATTCTAATTTTAAGTATACATCTGCGCTGTCTGATTCTACGATGCGGTTCAACTTAACGATCGGCGTTTTCCCGATTAATTCTGAAACTGATTGTGCCACTCGCATTCCTGTCACTCCTAACACCGAGTATTTTTATTGGTTTTATCGATATTTAGATTTTGTCAGAAAATTCCCTGTTTGTCAATCTATTTGGGCGGCTGATTCTCCACCTAAACTTCTTTATTACAGCTTCTCAATTAGACTTGTAATATCTTCTTTAGCGAATTTATGTCGTTCATTACAGAAGTGACAGTGAACTTCCGTCTCTTCCTCTTCTGCACGAATTTGTTCTAACTCCGCTTTACCTAAACTAATTAGCACACTTTCAATACGCTCACGTGAACATGTACAATTAAATTGAACATCCATTGTTTCTAGCACTTTCACTTTATCTTCTCCAAGCACTTCATACAGTAATTCTTCTGGAGAAAGACCTTGTTCAATTAATTGTGATACTGGCGGGATTTGTTGAAGACGCTCTTCAATAAATGAAATTGTTTCTTCCTGCGCACCTGGCATAATTTGAAGAATGAATCCACCCGCCGCTAATACGCTATCATCTCCGTTTACAAGAACACCAACACCTACAGAAGAAGGTGTCTGCTCAGAAACCGCGAAATAATATGTGAAATCTTCCCCTAGTTCTCCTGAAACAATGGGAGATTGACCAATAAACGGTTCACGCATACCGATATCTTTAATTACCGTTACAAATCCTTCTGTACCTACCGCTTGATATACACGTAATTTCCCTTGTTCCGTTCCTTCAAAATCAACATGCGGATTCGTTACATAACCACGTACATCCCCATTTGCATGAGCATCGACTAAGATAGGACCAATCGGGCCGTTACCCTCTACTTTAATCGTTAACTTCTGCTCGCCTTTTAACATAGCACCCATCATTGTACCCGCAGTTAAAGAACGACCAAGTGCCGCTGATGCTGTTCTCCATGTATCATGACGCTTTTGCGCCTCACTTACTGTATTTGTTGTACGTACACTATAAGCACGAACCTCTCCATTAAACGCTAACGCTTTTACTAAATAATCTTTCATACTTATTTATTCACCCTTCTCATGTTGTAAATTTGCATTACGCTCATATAACATATACAAACCTTTTAACGTTAAAAACGGATCTACAATATCAATTACATTTGATTCTTCTGAAATTAATTTTGCTAATCCACCTGTTGCAATAACTTTCGGTTCTTGCTTAGCTTCTTCCTTCATACGCTTAACAATACCTTCCACTTGTCCAACGTATCCATAAAGAATACCTGATTGCATTGCACTGACTGTATTCTTCCCGATAACACTACCCGGTTTTGTAATTTCAATACGAGGAAGCTTTGCTGCCCTGCTATATAAAGCCTCTGCCGAAATCATAATTCCTGGCGTAATGACGCCACCCATATAATGCTTCTCTTCGTTAATATAACAATATGTAGTAGCCGTACCAAAATCAACAATAATAAGCGGACTTCCATATAAGTGGATTCCTGCTACTGCATTTACAATTCGGTCCGCGCCTACTTCACGTGGATTTTCATATTTAATATTCAAGCCAGTTTTTATCCCAGGCCCCACTACAAGCGGTTTAATTTCAAAATACTTTTCACACATACGCTCTAAAGCGAACATAATTGGCGGTACGACTGAAGACACAATAATACCTTTCACATCTTCAAAAGAAAGACCTTCATGCTCAAGTAACTGCTTTACAAGCATCCCATACTCATCTTCTGTTTTATGACGATCTGTTTCCATGCGCCAATGCTGACGAAGTTCTCCCTCTTCAAACACACCTAGTACCGCATTTGTGTTCCCTACATCCAATACAAAAATCATATTCTCACCACTTATCTTATTTAATCTATATTTGCGCAGTATGTATAAAACTTATAAAAACATCATATCACACATACTTATATAATCAGTTTTTCTATACTCATCATTGTACAAAAAGATTACTCTCTATTTCAATTTTTAATAATAGTTTCATTCAATTTTTTTTGCCACTTAAATTCATTCCACAAAAAAAAGGAGTGACTATTGTCACTCCTTTTTTTCTTACTTATCTTCTGTATCTTCATCGTCTTTCTTCATATTGATGTTTACTTTCACATCATCTGAAGATGTTGGACGCTCAGGTAATCTGCCATAATCATATAAATGATTAATTTGCTCTGCATCTAATGTTTCTACTTCAAGTAACGTTTTCGCGATAATATCAAGCTTATCTCGTTTTTCAGTAAGAATTTGTTTCGCACGAGCATAACAGTCTTTAATAATTATTTGCATTTCCACATCAATTTCATGCGCGATTGCATCACTGTAGTTTTGTTCTGAATGGAAGTCTCTTCCTAAGAATACCTGACCACCTTGTGAGCTACCAAATTGCATCGGTCCAAGCTTATCACTCATCCCGAATTCTGTAACCATACGTCTTGCAATACCAGTCGCACGTTGGAAGTCGTTGTGAGCACCTGTACTTGCTTCACCAAATACAATCTCCTCAGCTACTCGACCACCAAGTAAACCAGTGATTTTATCAAGTAACTCTGGTTTTGTCATGAAGTAACGATCTTCCTTCGGAAGCATTACCGCATATCCACCAGCTTGACCACGAGGGACAATTGTTACTTTATGAACGATATCTGCTTCATCAAGGACAACACCAATTACAGTATGGCCAGCCTCATGGAATGCAACGATATTACGTTCTTTTTCAGAGATAACGCGACTTTTCTTAGCTGGACCTGCAATAACACGATCCGTCGCTTCATCGATGTCACTCATATCAATTTTCTTCTTATCTTGACGCGCAGCTACTAAAGCAGCTTCGTTTAATAAGTTTTCAAGATCGGCACCAGAGAATCCTGGTGTACGAGTTGCAATTGCTCTTAAGTTGACATTCTCATCAAGCGGTTTATTACGAGCGTGTACCTTAAGTACAGCTTCACGACCATTTACATCTGGACGATCTACTGTAATTTGACGGTCAAAACGACCTGGACGTAATAACGCTGGATCAAGAATATCAGGACGGTTTGTCGCAGCGATGATAATAATACCTTCATTTGCACCGAATCCATCCATTTCAACAAGCAATTGGTTCAACGTTTGTTCACGCTCATCATGACCACCGCCAAGACCCGCGCCACGTTGACGTCCTACTGCATCAATTTCATCAATGAAAATGATACAAGGAGCATTTTTCTTTGCATTTTCAAATAAATCACGTACACGGGATGCACCGACACCGACGAACATCTCTACGAAGTCAGAACCACTAATAGAGAAGAATGGAACGCCTGCTTCACCTGCAACAGCACGTGCTAGTAAAGTTTTACCTGTACCTGGAGGTCCCACTAATAGAACACCCTTTGGAATACGGGCACCAACTTCAGCGAACTTACGAGGGTCTTTCAAGAATTCAACTACCTCAACAAGTTCTTGTTTCTCTTCATCCGCTCCAGCAACATCTCTGAAACGAATTTTTTTCTTTTCATCATTGTATAGCTTCGCCTTACTTTTCCCGAAGTTCATAACACGGCTACCGCCGCCCTGAGCTTGGTTTAATAAGAAGAAGAATAAAATGAAGATAATGACAAACGGAATGATAGAAGTAAAGAACGTTACCCAAGCACTTGTTTCTTCTGCTGGTTGATACTTAACTTCAGCCCCTTGCGCTTTATCATTAATTTTCTTTTGTAATTCCTCAGTATTTGGTGCATAAGTAACAAATTGTTCTCCTTGGCTAGAAGTCTTGAATTGTCCCTTTACCTCAAACACACCATTTTTCGGTTGAAGCTGCACATTACGCACTTCACCTTTTTCAAGTTGAGTAATGAATTTATCGTAGCTAACTGATGTCGTTTTTTGCGTCGAACCATTAAAATAGCTCACGATTCCAATTACTACTAAGAATATCAGTAAATAAAAGATGGTATTACGGAAGATACGATTCATTCCTAACCTCCTCTCACGGCATAAACACTATAGTAAATCGTAACATAAAAAAAATTTCCTATACAATTGTAACGCCTATATTTAATTAATTTGAGTAAACACTTGGTTTTAATACTCCTACATAAGGAAGATTACGGTACTGCTCTTTATAATCTAATCCATATCCTACAACAAATTCATGAGGAACAGTAAATCCAACATAATCTGCTTTCAGATCAACCTTACGGCCTGTTGGCTTATCTAATAAAGTAACAATTTTTACAGATTTCGCTTTACGATATTTAAACAGATCCACTAAATAGCTTAGTGTAAGACCGCTATCAATAATATCTTCAACGATTAAAATATCGCGACCTTCTACCGAAGTATCAAGATCTTTTAAGATTTTTACTTCGCCTGTCGAAACTGTAGAGTGACCGTAGCTAGATACAGCCATAAAATCCATTTCAAGATATGTATCTGTTCTCTTTAATAAATCTGCCATAAATGGCATTGCACCCTTTAGTACACCAATCGCAAGAGGTACTGTATTTTTGTAATCCTCTGCAATAACTGCACCTAGTTCGTGCACCTTTTCTTGTATTTGTTCTTCAGAAATTAATACTTTTTCGATATCTTGATTCATCATTTCATTATCCTCCCGGAAGACTCCTTGCTTTTGTAGTGAATAATCATGTATTTACCCTTCTTTGCTAGCTCTTTCGAAGTAGCAAACGCAGATCGTTTCAACAAGGGTACCCAAATAATATTTCCACTTGCGTCACAAACGATCGGCCATTCTTCTCTTTTTTCTTTTGGTACTTTTGCTTCGATAAAAACAGCTTTTATCTTTTTTGTACCATCCATACCTTGCATTGACATGCGATCTCCATTTTCCCTAGACCGAATACGAAGTGGATACGATATATCATTATACTTAGCAACAAATACTGTTTCATTCATGTTACTCGGTATATCTTCGCTCACCTCTGTTACAAGTTTATCCCCATTCGGCAATATAATTGTCCCAGGTACTGATAAATCTTGCGAAAAAGGAGAAACAATTTCTTGTTTAAATCCAAAACCACATTCTTCGTATGTGCGAACAATTTTCAAACCACCTGGAAAATCTAGTGAACCTGAAGGTTGTGCCCGCTTAAAAAATTCAATCACCTTGTCAATATGTATAGAAGAAAGCGAAGATGGAATCTTATATTCATAAAGATAGTTTAATATTAGTTGAATCCCTCTTCTTTGTAAAGGCATAGACATGGATTCAAAGGCAGGAATTGATAAGCTAATTTGTTTATCGCTTTTTTTTGTAATTACTTTATTCATTTTCTCAAAAGCTAATTCCTGCAAATAAGCCTCATCCTCTTGCATCTGCACGCTAAATTTTTGAAATTTCTCATGCATTTGTGGATTTTCTTCTTTCAAATAAGGAAGGACATATTTACGTAATCGATTCCTTGTATATACTTCTTTTTTATTACTCGGATCTATACGCGGAATAACTTTTAATTTATTACAGTAATCAACAATTTCTTCCTTAGTTACCCCAAGTAACGGCCTAATTAAATATCCATTATGAAAAGATCGCTTCACTGCAATTCCTGCGTATCCTTTCGGAGTACTCCCTCGTACAAGGCGCATTAAAATCGTCTCTACTTGATCATCTCCATGGTGACCAAGAGCTACATATCTCGCATCATATTTCTTCATTATTCTTTCCAAAAATGCATATCTGCATTCTCTAGCTGCAACTTGTGCATTCATTCCATATTGCTGTTGATATTGCGACACATTAATCCTTAGCGTTTCACAAATAACTCCTAGCTCTTTGCAAAGACCCTGTACAAACTGTAAATCCTCATAAGATTCATTACCTCTAAACATATGGTCCACATGTGCTACTACAATTTCTAGCTGTTTTTCTGCCCTTTTTTCTAACAAATAATATAAAAGAGCCAAAGAGTCAGGACCACCAGAAACCCCTACAACAATTGTTGAATGTTTCTTTAATACATCATGCTGCTTTACAAAGTCATCTACTTTTTCAACAAATGCATCTTTCAACTTCGCAATCACCTTTCATTAAACAAGAACAACAACATTAGTTACCTTGTATATAATGGTACAACTTTTACAAACATTGTGCAAAAAAAAGATGTACAAAATCCATATTTTTATCTTACATCCCTCCTGTATATTTAACAAAGTAATCACATTACCTTTTTAATCAAAAAAACCTAGGCATCTACCTAGGTTTTTTGATTATTTTATTGCGCCTGCATTCCTACTATTGGAATCGTAGCCCACTTCGGCATATTTTTCTTTACTTTCGCCACCACAATAGTCATATCATCATTTATATAACCATCACCAGAGCGAATTACTTCTTCCATAATAATATCAGCGATTTCCTGTGGGTCCTCTGTTTGTAGTTCTTTAATTTTACGTTTTATCCATAATTCGTGATTCTCCACATGTTGCGCTCCCTCAAAGATGCCGTCACTCATCATGATAAGAAGATCACCCGTTTTTAATTGCTCACCAACCACATCAACTTCAACATCTTCAATGATTCCCATCGGCAAATTACTTGCCTCAATTTTCAAAATATTATTTCCGCGTTTAACAAAACTCGGCGTCGATCCAATCTTTAAAAACTTCGCACTCGCATCCCGTAAATCTACCATAGCCAAGTCAAGCGTTGTATACATCTCCTCTGTCGTCCTTAAAGAAAGAATCGAATTGATGGACTTAATCGCTATTTCTTCATCAATACCTGATTGAAGTATCTTTTGTAATAATTTTACCGTTTCCCTACTCTCCATATGAGCCCTTTGTCCATTTCCCATACCATCACTAATCGCAAGTGCATATTTACCAACGCTCAAATCCATCATCGCGTAGGAATCACCTGAAATAAACCCACCACCTTTTGCAGCTGTGGCCAATCCTGTATCAAGAGAATACGTCTTCGCTGAACCAAATGATATTAAACTGTGCCCATTTGGATATGAGGATTTCTCTTCATGCTTAACGACGATATTCTCTTTTAAAATATCCGAAAGCATTGGAGCAACCAACTTCTCACATTCCCCATGTTCATTAGATGCAGCCGGAATCAACATTTCAATATCAATACTTCCTCTATCTAAACAATAAATATCAACATGCTCCACTTCGACACCAAAATCACGAAACGCTTGTAAAATTTGCTCCTCCTGCGCTTGATGGTTCTCTCTTTCTCGTTGTATCTCCTTAGCGAAATCCTCCATCACTTTTGATACACCTAGTAATTGCTCCGCTACAATTCTACGATTTTCCTTCATTTGTTTTCTTAATTTCTGCCCCTCATAGAAGTGATCTAATTCACCCGCTACTAAATCCGTTACTTTCTTCCCTCTCACACAATGCTTGTCCCATTCACGAACTAACTTCCGATTATGCTGCAGCGTTCCTTCTTCTGTTTCACTCATTATTTGTTTCATATAATCGTATGTTTTATCAAAATTAACTACCCAACATTGATCCTTCTTAAAGCATGTTTGACATGTTTTTGCAGTAATTGTACTTAAAAATAAATCAGCTTCTGTTTCTTTATCTTCCTCCTCCACATACCCGTATACAGAAAAGCTATTAGACAAAGCAGCAAATACATTAGCAAATTGATTGATTTTGTTTGCTGTAACATCGCGCACTCTTCTTAAATATTGTTGTTGATCCTGTGAATGTTCCTGTGTACCCGGCATAAATTTAGCAATACGATCCATAACAAGCTTCGGTGTTAATAAGAAGAAAACAATCGCTACACCAGATTCAATTAAAGTTGTTACAATACTTGTTTGCTTGTCTACATATAATGTAATTAAGCTTGTACCAATTAATAAACCTAAACTAACTCCTATACGCTTCCCTTCTTTTAACAATCCCCCAAGCAATCCTGAAAAGGCAAGGAGACTAAGTTGAGACAAGCTCGCCACATTTGCTAAACTTAATATTAACCCAGTGACAACTCCTACCGTGGACCCTGTAGCTGCCCCTGCAATAAAGGCAAATACTAATACTAAATATCTAGTGAAAATATGTTGAATAGAAGCATCATAAACAAACCAATCCGTTGTGCCCGTTAAAACAGATGCTAGTAATATAATTAAACAAACAATTTCTTCTGTTTCTAACGCTTGTTGCTTCCCTTTCCTTTCCACTAAAAGCGGAACACTTTGTAAAAATATCATCGTTAATACGAAGCTAAGCCCCGCTTCGATCGTACTGACGAGCAGATCATACATGGTGACGGTTTGCTGTGCAAAATATACAACAACTAAATGTGCGGTTAATGCGGAGATAAATACTTGGAATGGTACAAGTCCAACAGTTTTACGTGTAAACCGACTAAAGAAGATATTATAAATAAAGAAGGTAAAGATAGATGCAAAAGTAAAAAATAAATTATCTATTGAAACTGAAAGTGCTCCCCCCATTAGGGCTAAGAACGCGAGCGGCATTTTATCTCGCTTCATAACATAAACAGCAGCAAAAAACGGCAATGCAAACGGTAAAATGTTTGTTAATATATATGCTCGTCCCAAAAGAAAACCAATAACAGCAATAATGAATCCCCATCTAAAGAAAACTTTTTCAAACTTCATTCGCAACTTACTCGTCCACTTTATTGTTCCAAACTGACTTTCATTCATCGCCAATGCACTTGTATTCATAGTATTCCTTCCTGCTTTAGGCATATTTTTAACACCACCTGCATAGTTTAATTACTGTTATTATAAAAGATGATTATTGGTTTTTTTGTCAAAACAACAGTTTTGACTTTTATAATCGTTCGACTTTTTATTCGAAATAAATCTACATATATACATAGTATTTAATTTATTTAAAACGAGTTGAAAGAATCTTCAGAAAATATAGGGTGATTTTGTAGAAGTATTGTACGTCTTAATTTATATTTAACAAAAAAAGATCATGCAAATTTGCATGATCTTTTTAGATGACCCGTACGGGATTCGAACCCGTGTTACCGCCGTGAAAGGGCGGTGTCTTAACCACTTGACCAACGGGCCGTTAAATTAAATATAGCGGCGGAGGGGATCGAACCCCCGACCTCACGGGTATGAACCGTACGCTCTAGCCAGCTGAGCTACACCGCCATGTCGTCGTATTTAACGGACAATTAGTATATTACATCAGATATATTTTAAAGTCAATACATCTCAAAAACTTTTTTAAAAATATATTCTCTCACATAAAAAAGTACCCGAGTAATTACTCTGGGTACCTCTCTATATGTTAAGAATTAAACGGACTTATTATCCGCGACGTGCGCCACGGCCACCACGTTTAGATTCTGTGTTACGCTTTAAAGAAGTTAAACGATCTTCACTATCTTTTAAAAAGCGTGCCATCTTTTGCTCAAATGTTTCTTTTGGAGCTCGTTCATTACCGCCACCGCGGTTATCTCTGTTGGAAGAACGATTATTACGTTGTGGACGTCCAGAACGTTGTTGATCACCACCACGTTGGTATTCACCACGTGGACGATCTCCTTCTGTTTTTTCACGTTCTTTCGCTTTCTTAATAGATAGGCCAATTTTGCCATCTTTTTCAACATTGATAACTTTTACTTCTACTTGGTCGCCTACTTTTAAGTGATCGTTAATATCTTTCACATAATTATCAGCAACTTCACTAATATGAACAAGACCTGTTAAGCCTTCTGGCAGCTCCACAAAAGCCCCAAAATTTGTAATACCTGTTACTTTACCCTGTAACTTGCTGCCTACCTCGATTGACATAAAAAAAATGCTCCTCCTTAGTGGTTAAAAAGTCAAATTTTACTTTATTATATATAATCCTAAAATACAGTGTCAATAAGACATACTCTACTTAGAAACAGGAAAAATTATCTCCCCTTTTCCGGAGAAGAAATAATCCCTTCTAGCAATCTTTAAAACGTACTCTTCATCATTCAACTTTTGAACTTCATCTTTTAGATTCTTTTCTTTTTTCGTTAATGAATCCAGTTCTTTTTTCATGTCCTTAACTTTTGCTTCTTTTGCTTTAATGGAACTGTTTTGTTGATAAAACGTCACACTAATACTAGCAATAATTGTAAAAGCAAAGACAAGAAAAACCGCTAAACGGCGATAAAGTCGCTTCCTGTTCTCATCCGTTTGTATTATATGTTCTTTAACAGGATTTGGACTCTGTTTGTCGATTGTTCTTTGTCTCAGTTCCCTCATTTCCGAGGTCCCCCTAACTTCTTTTTTATACGCACCCATAATTGGAAGATATGTCCCTTCAATTTTGCTACATATTGCAGGAACCCTACATGCTTCATTATAAAAAGTTTAACACGATTAGGGAGAAGTTTCCATATGAGCGAAGCAATAAACCGAACAGGCGAGAAAAAAACTTTCCATATGAAAAGTAATATCCAAATCACCATTTTCCATAACACATGTCCAATTGAAAGCAGTATACGAAATAAGAATAATATAAATGCAATAAATAGCTGTGCTATAATAATAACAGGTTTTATCATGAGTAGCTGTATAATTCGAACAAAAAATTGTGTTGTTTGTACAAAAATATAGATGAGAAAATTTAACATCTTCATGTATAGTGCTTTCAATAAGCTTTGATATGCTGCAAAACCACATAGTAACGCCAAAAATACATATATACGTAGTTCGGCTTCATTTACACGCAGTAATACATAAAAAACGAATAATGCTTGGACAATCCAAAATAGTATATCATGTATAAATACAAGCCAACGTTTACGCTCTTGGCGTTTTAAAAACCGTTGGTATGTATCTAAAGAAGCACCAATCCAAGCACCCATTCCAATCATCGAAAGCATTGTATACAACTGAATTGTTAGGCTCATTTAAACAGCTTACTAAAGAAGCCTTTAGTTTTCTCCCCTTGGTTCTCATCAATATACAGCATTTCATGAACTTTCCCTTTAATTGATACAACACCCTTTTCTACATCTAAATTCTTCATTTGCAAATTTTGACCACGAATTGTTAAAAAACCCATTACAGTCTCGAGTAAAAACTCTTCGCTATCAAAACTCTCTACTTGCTTTACACCAGTAATATCGATTACACGCCTGCCACGCATGATAATATCATGCTCTACAGAAACATTTTGTTGATTAGAAGACATAGGTGAGTAACCATTATTCACGAAAATCCCCCCATAGCTTTATACTAGCTAATAGTAATGTATGAAGGGCTAACCTATTTTAGAACAAGCCTTCTTCCGCTTTCACTTTTTCCTCACGAACGAGACTATACATGTTTGCTGCATCTTCTTTTTTAGTTGTTTCTTTCAATTCATTTACTTTCACAGTTACTATTTTTTGCCCGAAACGAATTGTTAATTCATCCTCTACCTTCACATCTGAACTCGCTTTTGCCACTTGGCCATTAATCGAAATTCTTCCTTGGTCAGACACTTCTTTTGCTAATGTTCTTCTTTTAATTAAACGTGATACTTTCAAAAATTTATCTAGACGCATATCAAATCCCCCTATTAACGCTCTGTTTGTTTTGCCTCTTCCCATAAAATATCTAACTGTTCTAATGATAAATCTTGCATTCCCTTATTCATTTCAGCTACTTTTGCTTCCATGTATAAAAAGCGATCCATAAATTTCTCATTAGTTGAACGTAACGCTTCTTCTGGATCTAATTTATAATGACGAGCTATATTCACAAATGCAAATAGTAAATCACCAAATTCACCTAGCATCTTTTTCTCATCCATGTTTACAACTTCTTGTTGGAATTCTTGCCATTCTTCTAAGGCCTTCTCTATCATCGGCTGCACATCAACCCAATCAAATCCAACCTTTCCAGCTTTCTTCTGAATTTCATAAGCACGCATTAGTTGTGGCAAGCTTTTTGGAATACCCGCTAAAACAGATTCTTTCACGAATCCCTTTTCTTGTTTTTTAATTTCTTCCCAATTTGCAATCACTTCATCAGCATTATTTACATCCGTATCCCCAAACACATGCGGATGACGACGAACCATTTTCTCAGCTAAAGTCCGAATAATATCATCTATAGAGAACCAACCTTCATCCTCTCCAATTTGGGCATGAAGCATAACTTGTAATAATATATCACCTAGTTCTTCTACTAAATGATCATCATCCTCTTCATCAATTGCTTCTAACACTTCATACGCTTCTTCAATTAAGTATTTCTTTAAAGATTGATGAGTTTGCTTTTTATCCCATGGGCAACCATTCGGTCCACGAAGATCAGCAATAATTGCTCTAAGCACATCAAACTGCTGATATAAGGACGCACGTTCCTTAACTGGCGGTACATACACACTCGTTAAATTATTTAATTCTGTTTCGTGATCTAACATGTATAACGATACCTTTTTCACTTGCTCGAATGAAGTCCCTGCAGCTGTTACGATATACACTTCGTAATCATCTGGCAAAATCTCCATTAACGTTAGCTTCACATCTGAAGCAACGAATGCATCATACACTTGGCAAAAGATTAAATGTTGACGTAATTCTAATTGTCCTCTTTCAAATGATGTAGCATCAATTAATTGGAACCCTTCAATCGGATCAATTTTTAGACTTGCAAACATCGGATCAAGGAAACTTTGTCCACCTTCAATTCGCACTTCAATATTTGCTGCTTCTCCTTTTTCCAAAAGTAGCTGAACTGTTCTTTCTGCTACAAGCGGATGACCTGGAACAGCATAAATAATTTCTGCGCCTTTAGCTTGTTCTAACAATGTATTCGCAATTGTTTCATATACGATTTCAAATGTATCATGTGCCTCATATACATTATCAAAGGCCGTATACTTTATAGCTTCTTTCTCCAATTCTTCTATAACTGGGTGTTCCTTCGTTCTAACAAACATATGGTCTGCTTCTTTTATCTTTCGATATACACCCATCGTTAACTGATCTAACTCACCAGCACCTAATCCTAAAATAGTAATGATTCCACTCACAACCAGTCACCTCTATCCACTCTTCTTCAATGAACCTTCTTTTTTCTCTTGTTTCATAACAGTTCCTAATTCTTCTTTTGTAAATACACGTAATTTTAAAATTAAAAACATATATGCTAATCCACCGATAGCTACACCTAACAGCGCTTCAAGCGTCGCAATTCCTCTATGTCCTGTATCAATTACTAATCCGGACATTCGCAACATACGCATAAAGATTATTAATACAAACCCCATACCGATACCACTAATAGCTACACCTAACATATTCCGCCTATCAATAAGCGGCTCCGATACAGCTCGCATAAGTAACACACTATTTAGCAAGGCAATTACAATAAGCGCAACTAAAGTTGCAATTGCAGCTCCCTTTACACCAAAATACGGCATTAATATATAGTTTAAAACTAACTTCAGACAACCTCCAAATACAACGAATATTGCTGGTTTTAATGTTTGTCCCACTCCTTGCAAAATGGAAGCAGTTGTAATTGACAATGAACTAAATAAAATAGATAAAGATAAAATCGATAACACATCTGATCCATCACTATTTTCAAACAACATAATATTTGTAGGTTGAATAATACAAGTTAATCCAATAGCAGCTGCAAATCCAATAACAAATGTTATTTTCATTGCTAATTTTACCTTTTCTTGAATAAATGAAAGATCTCCTCTTTCTTTCGCCGCTGTAATAATAGGAATAAGTGACAATGAGAAAGAAGTTGTCACAACAGTACCTAATTGCATAAGCGGGATACTTCTATCATAAACACCTTTTAGTACCTTTGCATTTTCAACTTGCTCTCCCGCACGAATAAGCAAAGTATACAAGGAAATAGAATCCGCCATTTGTATAAAAATAAGGACTAAATTACTAACACAAATCGCTAATCCCTGCCAAAAAAGGATTCGAACAATCCTTTTTTTATTTCTAATTCTCTTCCAGCTTCTAAAGAAAATAGCATGGAAATCATGACGCATATAAAGTAAAAGTACGATAATCCCAATAAGCCCACCTGCAATTGAACCTAGCATAGCACCCGCACCAACTGTATATAAATCAAATCCATGAGCAATAAGGAATAGTGATAAAAATACAATAATAGAAACACGAATCGTTTGTTCAATTACTTGCGAAACAGCCGTCGGCATCATATTATTGAATCCTTGAAAATATCCTCTCGCTACAGATAAAAATGGCATTAGTAGGAATGAAAACGAAATAACGCGTAATAATTTATCTAAATGTATATCGCCCATAGCCGATGCAATTGTTTTGGCCCCAAAGAATAATGTGAAAAATCCTATAAAGCCAATTCCTAATAAAAACCAAAAAGATACACAAATAATTTCTTCTGCTTCTTTTTGTTTTCCTCGTTCTAATCTTTCTGCGACCATTTTTGAAATAATAATGGGAAACCCATAAGTAGCTAAAATCAAACAAAATCCATAAAACGGATAAATTTGTTGGTAAATATAAAAACCAACATCACCCGCTATATTTTGATATGGAATACGGTAAAAAGCGCTTAATACCTTCGTAACAAAACTTGCGATTGTTAATATAATAGCCCCACGCCAAAAGGCTTGGTACTTCTTCGCTTCCATACAAGAAAACTCCTTTTTCTATTCTCACCCCTCGTATTATATCACAAAGAAAAACTGGCTCTCCTTCATATTCCTTACATTCACTGACTTCTTTCAACAGCAAAAATATTCAATGAAAAAAGGTAGCAAAGCGCTACCTTCGTTCAATATACTTATATCTCCAAATAGTTAATTTCTCAAATAGAAATATCATAATTAGGAAAGATTGCTACTTATAGAAATTACACTTCGCTACTGCTCCATTTGTTTCGCTAAAAAGCTTGCAGCTGTATTTACTGATTTATGCTCTACTTCACTTATAATAGCCTCTTTAGAGAAGATAACGACAGCTCCGATTGGATCTCCATTTGCAATAATCGAGCCAATTGTATAAGAGCTCACTTTTTCTGTCACTCCATCAATAATTGAAATTTCGCTTTCATCTGTCATAATTACAGACTTACGCTCTTCCATTGTCTTCTCAATTAAATCGCCAACACTTTTATTTAAGTATTCTTTTTTAGATGCGCCTGCTACTGCGATAATAGAATCACGATCGCATACAAGCACATTATGTCCTAAGCTATCGTATAAAGCTTCCGTATATTCCTTTGCAAAATTACCTAGTTCACTAATTGGAGAATATTTTTTCAAAATCACTTCTCCATCGCGATCAACAAATATTTCTAGTGGATCTCCCTCACGAATACGTAAAGTTCTACGAATTTCCTTCGGAATTACTACCCTGCCTAAATCATCAATTCGACGTACGATTCCAGTTGCTTTCATTCTAATGCTGCCTCACTTTCTACTGATGATCAAAGTGGTGAATTTACCTGTTCATGTAAAAATCACCAACTATTAAACATAGTATTTTACACATTAGTTCTTCTATGCACGTCGAATTGTATTTTTTATCTTATATTAGGCATTTATTACTTCTTTTTTTACATCTGGCAAGCCTTTTAATAAATTTTCAGCAATTGTTAACCATTTCGACGTCTCTAATCCATTCGTTTTCATCACAATTTTCAATTGTGACCCCTCCATACCAAGACCGATCATACGGCCAAAACTACTTCCTAGCATGAATAATTTTCCACCATCTATATTTTGGCTCGCTTGTTCAGAAAACAGGAATGTTACTTCAAATTTATTTTGCTTAATTAACTCAATTTGTTCTTTCATTGCCAACACTTTAATGTTTGCAATTTGTAATAAATAACCAACTTCTTGTGGATAATCACCAAATCTGTCGATCATCTCTTCCTGCAACTCTTCAATATCTTCAATTGCAGAAATACCTCTAAATTGTTTATACATCATAATTTTTTGTTTACTATCTGAAATGTACGCATCCGGTAAATATGCATCTACTTCTAAATCAATTTCAACATTAACGGTATTTTCAACTCCGTCTGTTCCTCTACGTTGCTCAATTGCATCTTTTAACATTTGAGAATACAGATCAAATCCGACAGAATCAATAAATCCATGTTGTTCTGCCCCTAACAAATTACCCGCACCACGAATTGATAAGTCTCTCATCGCAATTTTGAAACCAGATCCAAGCTCTGTAAACTCTTTAATTGCTTGCAGACGCCTCTCTGCAACTTCCGATAACACTTTATCACGTTTGTATGCAAAGTATGCATACGCGACGCGATTAGAACGCCCAACACGACCACGAAGCTGATACAACTGCGATAATCCCATACGATCTGCATCAAATACAATTAATGTATTTACATTCGGAATATCTACACCCGTCTCAATAATTGTTGTACTTACAAGAACATCATGCTGCCCTTCTAAAAACGATAGCATAACAGACTCTAATTCACCTTCATTCATTTTCCCATGCGCGTATGTTACACGAGCATCTGGAACTAACATCGAAATTTCATCTGCTTTTCTTTCAATATCCTCCACACGGTTATATAGGAAGTAAATTTGACCGCCTCTTGCTAACTCCCGCTCTATCGCTTCTCGCATTAACGCTGGATTATACTCTACTACATATGTTTGTACTGGGAAACGATTCTCTGGTGGTGTCTCAATAACAGATAAATCGCGCACACCAAGCATAGACATATGAAGTGTACGTGGAATCGGAGTTGCCGTTAATGTTAACACGTCAACATTTGCTTTCAATTGTTTAATTTTTTCTTTATGTGTAACGCCGAATCTTTGTTCTTCATCAATAATAAGAAGTCCTAAATCTTTATAAGTAACATCTTTAGATAAAATACGATGCGTTCCGATTACAATATCCACCGTTCCATCTTTTAAACCTTTAATCGTTTCATTTTGTTGTTTTCGTGTGCGGAATCTACTTAGTAACCCTATATTAATCGGATAATCTTGAAAACGCTCTCGAATTGTTTCATAGTGTTGTTGTGCAAGGATTGTTGTTGGTACTAAAATTGCAACTTGTTTTTCATCCATAATTGCTTTAAATGCCGCACGAATAGCTACTTCAGTCTTTCCATATCCTACGTCACCACAAAGAAGCCTATCCATCGGACGTCCGCGTTCCATATCTTTCTTAATCTCTTCAATAGAACGTAATTGATCCTCTGTCTCTTGATATGGGAATAAAGATTCAAACTCTTGTTGCTCTGCCGTATCTGGTGTATATGCATAACCTTTCGAAGCTTCACGCTCGGCATATAATTTAATTAGGTCATCTGCAATGTCTTGTACAGATTTTTCAACTTTCGTTTTGACCTTCTTCCAATCATTTCCACCTAATTTATAAACTTTTGGTTCCTTACCTTCAGACCCTACGTATTTTTGCACTTGATCAATTTGTTCAATTGGAACGTATAACTTATCATTACCTTGATATTTAATATTTAAATAATCTTTATGAACACCATTAATCTCTAATGTCTCAATACCTAAAAATTTACCTATACCATGATTTACATGAACTACATGGTCTCCAACTTTTAATTCCGAATAACTTTTAATACGTTCAGCGTTAGATAACTTTTGCTTACGTTGTGATTTTTTAACCTTCTTATGAAAAAGCTCCTTTTCAGTAATGACAACAAACTTTTGCATCGGCATTTCAAAGCCTGCATGTAAATCACCTACAGCAATTTGTAACCTTCCAGGCAATAAGATATCTGTCGCCTCTACAATGTCTGCATCAATATCATAATCACTTAAAATATGTTGTAGTTTTTTTACACGTTCATCATCTGTTCCAAGCACAACGGTCGTAAAATTACCTTCATTCCATCTATCAATTTCAGTTTTTAACAAATGCATCTGTCCGTGGAAATCTTGCATCGTTTTACATGTCACATTCACAATATTTTGAGGATGTGTGTGTGCTATATGGCGTAAGAATAACGTTAAATATACAAAACTTCTTTTTTTATTATGAAGAAACTCCTCAAACGAGTGGGAGAAAGATAAATCCTGAATAATTGTTCCTTCGCCAAGAAGTGAGATATACCATTCCGCTTCTTCTGTCTCAAGATGTGATGCTGTTTCTTGAATACGGGAAATCTCATCTAAAATTACAATACCGTTCTCTGGTAAATAATCTATCAGACTAGCAGGTTCTTTATAGAAAATAGATAAATATTTAAACATTTGTTCTATACTCTGCCCGTTTTTCAACATTTCAATTTCATGACTAACCGTCTCAAGCACAGTAGTCTTTAATTTATCATCGGAAAGCTTTTGCATCGTCTTAGTCAAACCTTCTTCAAGATGCTTAATTCCCGATTTCAATTCTTCCTGTGAAAATAAAAACTCTGTTGCTGGACCGAACTTAACACTTTCCTTTTTATCTTGAGAACGCTGTTCATCCACATCAAACAATCGAATAGAATCGACTTCTGTATCGAAGAATTCAATACGAAACGGTAATTCTTCCGTTAATGGGTAAATATCTAATATTCCCCCGCGTAAACTGAACTCTCCTGGAGCTTCTACCATTGACTTACGCTCGTAGCCAATATGATGTAAAGTATGCAAGAGTGCATCTAAATCAATCTCTTGCCCTAGATTGATTTCAATTTGCCTTTGCTTCCATAATTCTTTTATTGGTAAAAACCTACGCAGCCCTGCAACTGGCGCTACAATAATCCCATTCTCTCCTGCAGCTAAGCGATTTAACACTTCAATACGCTGTGCCTTCAATTCTGGACTTGCAACACCAACCTCCGATGCTATCAATTCATTTACCGGATATAGCCAAACATCTTTTTCACCAAGTAACGCCACTAAATCTTCATGTACTTTTTGTGCTTGGTATAAATTGTGCGTCACGATAAGTTGTGATTGCTTTGTCTTTTTATATAAAGCTGCCATTAATAATGAACGAGAGGATGTTGCCATACCCGATACAAGTTGTTCTTTCAACCCATCTTCTAGCCCATTAATAACCGATTGTATTTCTTCATTTTTATAAAATTGCTCTAATAAACCTATCATTTTCAAAACTCCTCTCAACATAAAGAGCAAGTTACTATATTTTATGCAAATATTTTGGAAAAAGAAAACAGAAAAATGCTTTGGACATGCCAAAGCGACAACATTTTATTGCAGAAATTTTTCATATTCATAATACTCAGGATAAGATGCGAGTGTTTCTTGACACGATTCACAAATCGTTTTTATATATATATTTCCATTCTCATGAAAATGAATCATATCCACTACTTCTTGCTCTGTTAGTTGAAACAAAACGTCGCTATATACTTTTTCTGCGATAATGGAGCCCACATTACTTCCACAATGTCTACAGTAATAATAACCTTCCATACTAGCCTCCTAAATATCCAATTGCTACTAGTATGGGATAAAACAAAATAAAATATTCCAGATTGTGCGCTTAACTATTAAAAGTATTCATGATTTGGAGAAAAGGTTTATTTAACCATTCCTCACATGCATCTGCTGCATTTTCAATGGATTGATTAACGCCAGATATTTCTTCAGATGTAAAACGTCCTAATACGTAATCCACTACTTTTATCCCATTTTTCGGACGATCGATTCCCATGCGGATACGTTGAAATTCTTGTGTTCCTAAATGTGAAATTGTTGATTTCACACCATTATGTCCACCCGCACTACCTTTCATGCGAAGGCGTAATTTACCTACAGGAATATCTAAATCATCGTACATAACAATGAAGTCCTCGACATCAATTTTATAATAATCCATGAGTGGACGGATACTTTCCCCAGATAAATTCATATATGTAAGTGGCTTTAGTAAGATTACTTTTTCCCCATTAACAAAACCTGCGCCAAATACCCCTTTAAACTTTTGTTCATTCAAAGAAATACTCCAACGTTTTGCAAGTTCATCGATTGCCATAAATCCAATATTATGCCTTGTTAATTCATATTCTCTACCTGGGTTCCCAAGTCCTACTATTAATTTCATTCTTGTACCACTACTTTCTTTTTTCGATACGAAAAGACGTAACCAAGCTTGGTTACGTCTCATTCTATCCAATTAATTGAATAATACACTTACAGATTCTTCTTCGTATACACGAATGATTGCTTCTCCGATTAATGGAGCAACTGAAAGTTCATGTACTTTATCAATTTTCTTCTCTTCTGGTAATACGATAGAGTTCGTTACAACTAACTCTTTAATATTCGAATTTTGAATACGCTCAATTGCTGGACCAGATAATACTGGGTGTGTACAGCAAGCATATACTTCAGAAGCACCGTTCTCAACAAGAGCGTTTGCCGCTAATGTAATTGTACCAGCTGTATCAATGATGTCATCAATTAAAATTGCTGTTTTGCCTTCGATGTTACCGATAATGTTCATTACCTCAGATACATTCGGACGAGGACGACGCTTATCAATAATAGCGATTGGCGCTTTTAGGCGATCCGCCATTTTTCTAGCACGCGTTACACCACCGTGATCAGGAGATACGATTACGATATCTTTAAGGCCTTTTGCTTCAAAGTAGTCTGAAAGAATCGGTACACCCATTAAGTGGTCGATCGGGATATCAAAGAATCCTTGAATTTGCGGAGCATGTAAATCTAGAGTGATTACACGAGTTGCACCTGCTGTTTCAAGCAAGTTTGCTACAAGTTTCGATGTAATTGGTTCACGAGAACGCGCTTTACGGTCTTGACGCGCATAACCATAGTAAGGAATAACAATATTAATTGTTTTTGCAGATGCACGTTTTAATGCATCAATCATAATAAGTAATTCCATGATATGTTCGTTTACTGGGAAGCTTGTAGATTGAATAATGAATACATCGCAACCACGGATACTTTCTTCAATGTTAATTTGAACTTCTCCATCACTAAAACGATCAACAGAACATTTTCCTAGTCCTACTCCAATATGCTTTGCGATTTGCTCAGCAAGTTCCTTATTAGAGTTTAAAGAGAATACTTTCAAATTAGAATTTAGATATTGAGTCGACATCTAGATTAACCCTCCACATTATGATTTTTTCTTATTCAGCAATTGATCAACATAGTCTTCTTTGTTAACTTGACGTGCACGTGCTACTGATAATGCTTTTGATGGAACATTCTCTGTTATTGTAGAGCCTGCTGCCACATAAGCACCATCTTCAACTGTTACAGGAGCAACAAGGTTTGAATTACATCCAATAAATACCCCGTTACCAATTACAGTTTTAAATTTATTCTTGCCGTCGTAGTTCACCGTAATTGAACCACAACCAAGATTCACGTCTTCTCCAACTTGTGCATCCCCGATATAACTTAAGTGTGAAGCTTTACTTCTATTACCAAAAACAGTTTTTTTGATTTCTACGAAGTTTCCAACGCGCACTTCATCTCCAATAACTGAATCTGGGCGAATATGTGCAAATGGGCCAACTGATACTTCTGTACCAAGTTTGCTGTCATGTACAGTAGATTGACGAATTACCGTACGATCTCCAATTTCACTATCGCGAATTACTGTATGCGGTCCAATTTCACAATCAGAACCAATTACAGTGTTCCCCTCAATAACCGTTCCTGGGTGAAGAACTGTATCACTACCAATAATTGCATCCGCAGAAATGTATGTGTTACTTGGATCAATAATTGTAACACCATTTACCATGTTCTTTCTGTTGATACGATTTTTCATAATAATTTCCGCTTGCGATAGAGCGACTCTGTCGTTAACACCTAACGTTTCATCGAAGTGCTCTGTTTGATAAGCTGATACAATATGACCTTCATTTTTTAAAATTTCAATAACGTCCGGAAGGTAATATTCGCCCTGTACATTATCATTTGAAACTTTAGAAAGTGAAGCAAATAAAGCTTTATTATCAAAACAATACGTACCTGTATTGATTTCTTTAATAGCTAATTCTTTTTCATTCGCATCCTTATGCTCAACAATCTTTTCAACATGACCATTCTCATTACGAACGATACGGCCATATCCAGCAGGCTCTTCTATGTACGCTGTTAGTACCGTCGCCATTGCTCCCGCTTCTTCGTGTTGCTGAAGCAATGCTTCCATCGTTTCAGCAGTTATTAGAGGTGTATCACCACAAATAACTAAAGTTGTTCCCTCTTCATTTGCAAGTACACTTGCAGCTTGATCGACAGCATGAGCTGTACCAAGTTGTTCTGCTTGTAATGCAAACTCACTTACGTTTCCTAGCTGTTCTTGTACCTTTTCAGCACCATGTCCAACGACTGTTACAAGTTTCTGCAATCCTAATTGAGATACTTCATTGACTACATGTTGTACCATTGGTTTTCCACATACAGGATGCAGCACTTTGTATAGCTTGGACTTCATACGTGTGCCTTTACCTGCAGCTAGAATCACTGCAAATCTGTTTGACATATAGACCCTCCATCGCAACCTATTTATCCATTAACGATATTATCCTAAATCATCATATATTTCAAGAAACACATTATAACTATTAAATTTTACCATAATTCTTATAAGATGTTTTACTCTTTAGTATCTTTTTTAAGGAATAAGCTATACTATTTTAAATGATTTTGAAAAAATTAGAAGTTTTTCATCTTTATTTTTTCAAAATATGAATTTTTATAATTAGAAACGTGTATTATTCAAAAAAAAAAACAAACTCCTGTAAATGCTTACAGGAGTTTGCTACAAAATTATAAGACTTTCTTTCAAAAGCCCTTTTCATTCGAATTTTACGAAGCGCCTGCTTCTTCAAACTCAACCTCTTCTAACTCGCCTAAACGATGATACTCTGTTAAAACCGCATCTTGAATTTTAGAGCGTGTATTAGAATTAATTGGATGTGCAATGTCACGGAATTCTCCATCTGGAGTACGTTTACTTGGCATTGCTACAAATAATCCATTATTACCATCAATTACACGAATATCATGAACAACAAATTCATGGTCTAGAGTAATAGAGGCAATTGCTCTCATGCGGCCTTCTGTGTTTACGCGGCGTAATCTTACGTCAGTCACTTCCATCTTGTGTTCACCACCCTTTTCTAAATAAGCGATATATTTGTATAAATTCCACAAAATTTCTATTTTCCCTTTAATTTTTTAAAAATTTTTAAGATAAAAATTTTTATTGTAGTTGAATATAAGGATTAGTAGAGGTTATCGCTTACAAAGAGTTACTTAACTAGGGCAATTACTTCGATTTCAACAGAAACATCTTTCGGTAATTTTGCTACTTGTACACAAGAACGCGCTGGTTTATGAGTAGAGAAATAAGAACCGTATACTTCATTAACAGCATTAAAATCATCCATATCCTTCAAGAATACTGTTGTTTTTACCACTGTATCAAATGAAGCACCTGCTTCTGCTAATACCGCTTGTAAATTTTCAAATACTTGCTCTGTTTGTACTGTTACATCTCCTGTTACAAGTTCTCCACTTGCCGTTAACGGAATTTGTCCTGAACTATAGAACATATTATTTACAATAATCCCTTGTGAATATGGTCCGATTGCCTGTGGTGCTTTGCTTGTTTGAACAACTTTCATACTTTTCACCCTTTTATTATTTATTTTTACTCTTTAAAAATAGTGTACCAAAGGCAGTTTGTCCATCTATTTTGTAATTTATAAATAGGAATAAAAAAAGGTAAAGCTATCTGCTTTACCTTTTTACTCAGCCTCTACAAGCCCTTTATCAAATGGTGCAAGTGCATAATTCCCCTTTTCCACTTGAATCGCTTTTTCTTTCACATCAACTTCTGACAGACGAATTAATGATACAAAGTTATTAATAAGTCTTTCTTCAATATCCGTAGACTCTACTAATACGCCAATCCCAACAACATTAGCTTTAAACTCTTCTAGCATGCTCATCATACCTTGAATGGTTCCGCCAGCTTTCATAAAGTCATCAATAATTAAAACATTGGACCCTTCTGGAAGGCTACGCTTTGCTAAAGTCATCGTTTGGATTCGCTTAGAGGAACCTGATACATAGTTAATACTAACAGTGGGTCCTTCTGTTACCTTATTATCTTTTCTCGCAATTACTACCGGTACATCTAAGTAGTTTGCTACTGCATAAGCAAGCGGAATTCCTTTTGTCGCTACCGTCATAACCGCATCAATTGGTTGCCTAGCAAAAACAGAAGCAAATAAACGACCTGCGCCATTAATCTGGCGAGGATTACTTAAAAGATCCGTCATATATAAGTAACCGCCAGGCAAAATACGGTCTGGGTTTTCAAATAAGCTACAAAGCTCGTTAATAATCAGATTTGCCTCTTCTTCACTTATATAAGGAATATATTTCACTCCTCCTGCTGCTCCTGGTACCGTTTGCAATGTGCCGACACCTTGTTGTTCAAACGTTTGCTTAATAATAACTAAATCTTCACTAATGGAAGATTTAGCCGATTGATACCTTTCAGCAAAAAAAGTGAGAGAAACTAGCTGACGAGGATTTTGTAACAAGTAATACGTCAGATCGACCAATCTTGTACTTCGTCTAATTTTCATACTCTCACCTCAAATCACGAATATTCTAAACAAATCATAACGTATTATACGTCTTTATTCAAGCGTTTCTCGCTCTCCTAATAAACGCACTGCATATACTTGCTCGCAAAATCCTTTTAACCCGTTATATATGCGGTGCATTCGCGAATCATGGTGTACAAGACCAAATACAGTTGGGCCACTTCCACTCATTAATACGGCATCTGCCCCAAAGCGTTTCATCTGTGATTTAATACGTGCAACCTCGGGATGCATCGCAAACGTCACATCTTCTAAAACGTTACCAACGGTATCACAAATTCCTTTATAATCGCCATGGTTAATGACTTCAACCATTTTATCTACATTTGGATGCGTAACACGATTTAATTTTAAATTTCCGTACACGTCAGCAGTAGATACACCAATGTGGGGCTTTGCTAAAACAACCCAACAAGAAGGCGGAGTCTTTATATGTTCAATTTCTTCTCCTCTTCCAGTGGCAATAGCAGTTCCACCATATACACAGAACGATACATCTGACCCAATTTCTGCGCCAAGCTTTGCTAATTCATCGATTGTTAGCCCTAAATTCCATAACTTATTAAGGCCACGTAATGTCGCTGCTGCATCACTACTTCCACCTGCTAATCCAGCGGCTACTGGAATCGTTTTTTCAATAGTAATAGACACACCTTTTTTTACATTAAACTTCACTTTTAATAATTTCGCTGCTTGATAAGCTAAATTGCGTTGGTCGTCTGGGACATACCGATTATGGGACAAAATTTCAATACGGTCCTCTGCTAATTCCGTTAGCTCTAAACGATCTGCCAAGTCGATTGTTGTCATAATCATTTTCACTTCATGATATCCATCTTGTCTTTTTCCCAGTACATCTAACGACAGATTAATCTTTGCTGGTGCTTTCACTAGTAGCTTCAATCTATTCACCCACTCTATGTACTCAATCTTTTATCGTTTATTTTACCATAAATTTATAGTAAGACGATGACACTTCCCTAATTATATCGAAAAGCACTCAGAATGAAACTACTTATGTCAAATGATGGCACCTTTTAGCGTGCAAAAAGCCGAGGAATCTCTCCTCGGCTACCGTAGCATAGAAAGTATCTTACAACTACTGGTTTCGTTTCATTAATTGCTGTTCTGCAATTTCTATAGCACGTTTCACCATATTACCAGCATCTTTCGCACGAATTCCGCCCCATCCTTCTTTCTGAACAACATCATAAAAGCCAAGCTCTTTTGCAAGCTCTTCTTTAAATTGATTTGACATGACTCCTCTTCGTCTACTCAATGCAGAGTCCCTCCTTATTTTGCTACGGTATAATTAGTATGCAAAATAATATAGCTTTTCATTTATGGGAATATATGTAACAAAAAATACATTAATTATAAAATACTTCATTTTGAGATTCATCGTAAAATGTTAGCTCTACTGTCTCTGTTAAAACATCTGCATAACTATAAGATACACGTTGCAATGCATCTTCTTGCTGGTCTAATTGTACAACAAACACAGAACGATACGTTTCTGCAAGTACACCTGATTGCTCCACAGTTTTTCTTCTCCCACTATTTGCCTTTAACATAAGCCGCTGTCCAAGATGGTGATCTAATTCGCTTTTAATTTCATCTAAACGTTTTGACATATACTTTGCTACACCTCGCTGTAATTTAGATTGAACACTTAAAACACGATATATCTATCCCAATTATTAACCGCAATTCACAGACAATATCATTATAAAAGCATCATGCGTTCAAATAGATAGAAGAAATACTATATTCTAAAAGTATCATTGTATAGTCTGCACGTTCTTGCCGCTTTTTATCCAGACTCATTTAAATCATTTCCACATAAAAAAGCAAGATACGTATGTACCTTGCTCATTCGTCATAATGTTGAAAGGGCAATCCTGTTCGTAAAATCCCTCTTGTTTCAATTCCGCCTAGTCCCTTTTCGCCAGTAATTGTATTACGCACAACGTCCCATACATTTACTCTTTCCATAAATGAAGTGAAACTAATTTTGCCAACTACATATACAGGATCTAGAGCATGAATATTAATTCTAGACGGTGAACTAGCAAAATTAGCACCTGCCCGAATCAACGCCTCAAAGTGTGATTGACAAGCCCCAGCAAAAATAACGAGTTGATCTAACGATGGATACTTTTTCCGCACTTCTCGAACGGCCTGTACAAAATGTCTAGAATGTCTATATGCTGCTAAATCTCCCATAACTCCTTTTGACTTTGTATATGCATCATGTCCTGTAATAACTAAAATGTCTGGGCGAAAATGATCTATTAAGTCTACTACCTTTTCATGCATCTCCGTTTCCTTACAATGAATACCTTGAACAGGAACGCCTATTTTATTATATAAATCTAAGCACTTGCGCAAATATAAAGGATCTCCATCTATATGCAATACACGTCCTGGCATTTGAAAATAATTCACTTCACTTGTATATCCACCAGTTGAATTATGTTCATGTCTTTGTTTCATCAACACGTAATCTTGCTGAAACAACCGGTAAGTACGCTCCATCGTTTCTTTTTCACGCTTCACTCTATTTTTATGTTCTCGTTGATCTATACTAACTAAATCTGCAAGTGGTGCATCCGCCACAAGTCTAATTTCCTCTCCAAATAATATTGCCATATCGCCTTTTATTTCTATAATACGAAAAAGAATATCCCTATTATGAGAATATCGTTCAACTAATTCTCCAACATGTAAATCCATTCTCCTACCTCCAAACTCCAAACTCGTTAGGCCATCTTACCTGTTTTTAAAGTATGAATTTAGGAAAGGAAAGGTGACAAAAGGGACAGCTCAAGTTGAACTGTCCCTTTCATATTCTTATGACAATTTATGAAGAATTAATGCATTACTTAATGTTGCAAACTCTTCGATAGATAGCGTTTCGCCTCTTCGCTTCGGATCAATTCCTACTTCTGTCAAAATTCGATCCAACAGCTCTTTATCTTTCGGGAAACCATTTAAATTATTTGATAAATTATTCATTAAAGTTTTACGACGCTGTGCGAAACTTGCTCGTACTACTTCAAAGAAGAAAGTTTCATCTGTCACTTCTACAACTGGTTTAGGACGCTTTAGAAGACGGATAATCGCAGAATCAACATTTGGTTGTGGCACAAACACTGTACGCGGTACAGTCATAACTGTTTCTACCTCTGTATAATACTGAATGGCAATTGATAAAGAACCATACTCTTTCGTTCCTGGTTTAGCAGCTAAACGATCCCCAACTTCTTTTTGCATCATAACAACAAATCCACGAACCGGTAATTTTTCTTCAAGCAATTTAAATAAAATTGGCGTTGTAATATAGTATGGTAAGTTAGCTACTACCATTACATCTTGTCCTTCTTCAAATTGCTCACTAAACACTTCATGTACATCTGCTTTTAGTACATCTTTATTTATAACTGTAACGTTGCTATATGGAGCTAACGTCTCGTCTAAAATTGGTAATAATCTCTGATCAATTTCAAAAGCCACTACTTTTTTAGCACGCTTTGCCAATTGCTCTGTTAACGCACCGATACCTGGTCCAATTTCAATTGCGCCACTTTCTGAACCGATTTCTGCGTGATCAACGATACGATTTAATACATTCGTATCAATTAAAAAATTTTGTCCTAAACTTTTTTTGAATGAAAATCCATACTTTTCAACAATGTCTTTCGTACGATTTGGTGTTGCGATATCCTTCATTTTTTTTCCTCCTGTATTACTTGCTTATAAGCTTCTGCAAATGATTCCTTTGAAACCTGAAACATTTGTAAACGTTTATGTAACTGTTTTGCGTTTGTATAACCAATCTTTAATAGCTTACCCACTCTTTCTCTGCGACTCTTTGCCATTTCTCCGCCCACTAAGCCCGCATCGACTAGATCACTCCAACTAATTTCACTTGTGTAAGCTTCCATTTCTTCATGTATATTCTCTAAAGCACGGCGAATCGACTCATTAGAAGCATGTTCGATTCCAACACCTTTTTTCCTTTTAGCAAGTGCTTCTTCCTTCGTTAAAAAAGCATGCTTACATCCAGGAACCTTGTCAGAAATAATTTTTCGAATACGCTCTCCAGGATAATCCGGATCTGTGAAAATAATAACGCCTCGTTTTTGCTGCGCTAATTTAACTTGCTCAATAACGTGATCACCGATTGCTGAACCGTTCGTTTCGATTGTATCCGCATCAACAGCACGTTTAATCGCAACTGTATCATCTTTACCTTCTACAACGATAATCTCTTTAATTTTCATGCTTGCCTCCACACTCTTTTCATCTCTACTTAGTAAAACAAAAAAATGACGACTTTTCCATTATTATTTTCCCAATCGTACATTTTAAAAAGTAGAAGAGAAAAATCTTTGTTCACTATCCTTATTGTAACACTTCTATCTCCATCTTAATTTATCCGCAATATTTCTACACTTATGTTATGAGTAAATAGTGGGTTCTTATCACTTCTACTATCTCTCTTCTCAAAAAACAAAAAAAGAATGGGACTCCCCATTCTTTTTTATTCAACACCAAATAAGGATTTGGCATTCTTTGTTGTTACTTGTGCTACTTCGTCATAAGAAATTCCTTTTAAATTCGCAATTTCTTCTGCTACCAGTTTTACATAACTAGGTTCATTTCGTTTTCCTCGAAATGGGTGTGGTGTTAAATACGGGCAATCTGTCTCTATCAATAATTTTTCTAACGGAATCTCCATAGCAACTTCTTTCGGTTTCTTGGCATTTTTAAATGTTACTGGCCCACCTAATGAAATTAAAAAGTTCATATCGACACATCGCTGCGCTACTTCTACACTACCGCTAAAGCAATGCATAATGCCCCCTACTTCAGCTGCATTCTCTTCCTCTAGGATATCAACAATATCTTGAGTTGCATCGCGGTTATGTATAATAATCGGTAATTTCACCTTTTTCGCTAATGCAATTTGTTTACGGAATACTTCCTTCTGTATTTCTTTTGGAGACTTATCCCAGTGATAATCTAATCCCATTTCCCCAATTGCAACTACTTTAGGATGAGCCGCTAATTCTTCTAACCAAGCTAAATGTTCTTCTTTCATATCGATTGCATCAACAGGATGCCATCCAACTGCAGCGTAAATAAAATCATAAGCCTCTGCTAATTCAATTGCTTTCTTTATCGTTACTTCATCAAATCCAACAACAACTGTATATGTAACTCCCGCTTCTTTCATTCTCGCGATAACTTCTTGTAAATCTTCTTCAAATTGCTCTGCATTTAAATGTGAATGTGTATCAAACAACATAATAAATAACTCCTTTTATATTGAAATCAATTCTCTCATAGAAAAACTACACTCTTTCTAACTTAACGATAACAATACTTCAATTTTAATGCAAAAAACGGAATGTAAAAAGAAAAAAGACGCTTCACCAATGTTACACGTGAAACATCTCTTTTCTTGTCTCAATTACTTGATTTTTGTACCATTTGGTAAATTCTGGTCAATTGATGCTAATGACAATACGCCATTCTCTTCACCTGCTAAAATCATACCTTGTGATAATTCACCACGTAATTTTACAGGTTTTAAATTCGTTACACAAATAACCTTTTTACCTTTTAGTTCTTCTGAGGAATAGAATTTAGCAATCCCAGAAACCACTTGGCGCTTCTCTGTACCTAAATCAAGCTGAATTTTCAACAACTTATCTGCTTTTTTCACAGGTTCAGCGGATATTACTTCAGCTACTCGTAATTCTACTTTAAAGAAATCATCAATTGTAATTTCTTCTGCCTTTGGTTCTTCTGCTTTTTTCTCTTCTATTTTAGGAGCAGAACCTTGCATTTGTTCTTTAATATACCCCACTTCTACTTCCATTTCCAAACGAGGGAAGATTGGGTTTCCTTTTTCTACTTTTGTTCCAGCTGGAATACATCCAATTGTAGATAGGCTTTCCCAAGATTTATGCGCCTCTTCAGTAAGTCCAAGTTGAGCAAACATCTTACTTGGTGCTACTGTTAGGAATGGCATAAGCATAATACCTGTTTGACGAAGTACCTCAACTAAGTGGGCCATTACAGACGCAAGTTTTTCGCGATCATTCTCATCCTTCGCTAATACCCACGGCTGCGTTTCATCAATATATTTGTTCGTACGGCTAACTAATTGCCAAATGGAACTTAGCGCTACAGAGAATTCCATATTCTCCATTGCCTCTTCTACTTTTTTCAATGTATCTTTGGCAAATGTCACTAACGTTTCATCGAACTCAGTTACATTTGCTTTAAATGCAGGGATTTCCCCGTTAAAGTATTTATCAATCATAGCTACTGTACGATTTAATAAGTTACCTAAATCATTCGCTAAATCAAAGTTGATTCGTTCAACAAATCCTTCTGGTGTGAATACTCCATCAGATCCAAATGGAACTTCGCGAAGTAAGTAGTAACGCAATGCATCTAATCCGTAACGATCAATTAGTGTAACTGGATCTACTACGTTTCCTTTTGACTTACTCATTTTTCCATCCTTCATTAAAATCCAGCCATGAGCAAAGACTTTCTTCGGAAGTGGTAAATCTAAAGCCATTAAAATAATTGGCCAATAAATTGTGTGGAAACGAACGATTTCTTTCCCAACTAAATGGACATCTGCTGGCCAGAATTTTTTATACTTCTCTTCATTTTCTGTTCCATATCCTAATGCAGTAATGTAATTAGACAACGCATCTACCCATACGTAAATAACGTGTTTTGGGTTACCTGGAACACGAACTCCCCAGTCAAATGAAGTACGAGAAACAGCTAAATCTTCTAATCCTGGTTTAATGAAGTTATTAATCATTTCATTTTTACGGGACTCCGGCTGAATGAAATGAGGGTTATCTTCATAGAACTTTAATAGTCGGTCTACATATTTACCCATTCTAAAGAAATAAGACTCTTCGCGAACAAGTTCTACAGCGTGACCACTATCTGGGCTTTTTCCACCAACTACTTTGTCACCTTCCATAATTGGATCTACTAATTGATGCGCTGTATAGAATGTTTCATCCTGTACAGAATACCAACCTTCATATTCATCAAGATAAATATCGCCTTGATCTACTAGCTGCTTGAAGATTTTCTCAACAACATCTTTATGACGATCTTTAGTTGTACGAATAAAATCATCATAAGAGATATCCATCTTCTCCCAAAGTTCTTTAATCCCTGATACAATGTTATCCACATATGCCTGTGGTGTAACATTTAGTTCTTCTGCTTTCTTTTGGATCTTCTGTCCATGCTCATCAGTTCCTGTTAAATAATGAACATTGTATCCTTGCATACGCTTATATCGTGCCATCGCATCTCCTGCTACTGTCGTATAAGCATGTCCAATGTGTAACTTTCCACTTGGATAATAAATTGGGGTAGTAATATAAAAGGACTTATTTTCCTCTTTCATCGTTTTGGACCTCCCGAATAACCTCATATGTATTTATAAACAGTATATCAAAAACTCATATATAAAGTGAAACTTTAATCCGTGGGGAGGGTTCATCCCCCATGGATTATTAGCTCACACCAATCGGGCTTTTACGAGCAGTTGATCTCCCACTTAACTTCTTTGCTCCGGCTAAATTTTAAAGTGGGAGTCTTACTGCTCGCTAATGCGGGATAAAAACGAGTTAATGCTCGATATCTTTATCATCTATTACTCATATTCAAAAAAATATACAATATATTTCCCGAAAAGTATAAACATTATAAAAAATAATACAAAACAATTGTAGAAATGACTTACATTCTATCATATATAAGAAGTATAAAAATCTATAAATCTTTTTTAAAAATATAGAATTTAATAATTGACGGAAATGTAAATGATTGGTATCATATGTCCATAGGGTATTTTGTCGAAAAATGACGAATCAAAAAAATAGACTCGAAACTTATAAACTATTTATTTAGGAGGAAAAGAATTATGAAATCTACTGGTATCGTTCGTAAAGTTGATGAATTAGGTCGTGTAGTAATTCCAATCGAATTACGCCGTACTTTAGGTATTGCAGAAAAGGATGCTCTTGAAATCTACGTTGATGATGAAAAAATCATCTTAAAGAAATATAAACCAAACATGACTTGCCAAGTAACTGGTGAAGTATCTGATGGTAACCTATCTTTAGCTGAAGGTAAAATTATCTTAAGTAAAGAAGGCGCTGAACAAGTCTTAAACGAACTTCAAGATTATATCGAAACAGCAAAATAAGCTTCTCAATTATGAGAAGCTTATTTTTTATCCACATGATAGATTTGATATACGTCTCGTTTCGACAAATCTCGGTCTTTAGCGACTGTTTTTATCGCTTCTTTTGAATTCATACCTTTTTCATTTATATAATGTTCAATATGATTATATACTGAAATAGATTCCCACCATTGTTCTTCTGGAGTAGGTTCTTCTGTTGAACCTGCTACTAAAATACAAAACTCACCACGAACTTCATTTTGCTTCGTCCACTCAATCGCTTCTTCAATTGTTCCACGAATAAACTCTTCAAATTTTTTCGTTAGCTCACGACATAATACGATTTCCCTATTTCCTAATACTTCTTGCATAGAGATTAAAGTATCATCTAAACGATGTGGCGCCTCATAAAACATCATTGTAGTTGGAATATAGCGTAGTTTTTCTAATTCAAGCTTACGTCCCTTTTTATTTCTTTGCAGGAAACCATAGAAATAAAAATGTTTTGTCTCAAGTCCTGATGCAATCAATGCTGTAAGGGCTGCATTTGCCCCAGGAAGCGGGATAACATGATATTGTTCTGCTACAGCCTCTACAACGATATCATAACCAGGATCTGAAATACATGGCATACCAGCATCGCTCACAATGGCTACAGTCTTACCTTCTTCTAACTTATCTAAAATTTTCCGTCCACTTACTCCTTTATTATGCTCATGATAACTCATAACTGGTGTTTCAATTTCAAAGTAATTACAAAGTTTCTTCGTTTGCCTTGTATCTTCCGCTGCAATAATGTCTGCCTCTTTTAAAATTCGGATTGCACGAAATGTCATATCCTCTAAATTTCCGATTGGAGTCGGTACTAAATATAAAACTCCCTTTTCATTTTGCTGAAAGCTTTTTTGCTGCCACATAGCGTTCTCCTTTTTGCATATATTCTTCTTTTTTTTTCCTCGTTAACTGCTTAAAGTGATACTCAGCTTGCATAGCTGTTCGTTTATCCTCGTGATCCTCTACATATTTTAAAACAACTGGAAGTCTAGCGCGTGTATATCTAGCACCTTTTCCACTATTATGGGTCTGAATCCGTTTTTCTATATGATTCGTGTATCCAGCATAATAACTTCCATCAGAACACTCCACCACATAAAAACAATGCTTATTCTTCTCCATATAAAATTGAACGAAGCTCCTTTGTATATTCATTGTTTTCTTCATATACAAAAAGAGGTGGTAAGATTTTTAAATCTGCATTCCCATCCTTAATTCCTTCAATTAACAATGTATTCGCTTCTTTACCAGCCTTAGGATAAACCAATCGCACACGTTTCGGTTCAATTTTGTATTTACGCATTAATGTGACGATGTCGAGCAAACGACCTGGACGATGTACAAATGCTACTTTCCCACCCTGTTTCACTAGCTGGCTACTTGCGTATACAACATCTTCTAGTGTGCACATAATTTCATGACGAGCTATCGCTAAATGTTCATTCATATTCTTCTCAGAAGTTTGTGGTGTTTGAAAATAAGGAGGATTACATGTTACAACATCATATTGATGACGTCCAAGTTTCTCCGGCATATCTTTCAAATCTCCATGGATTAAATGAATTCTTTCTGCTAAATTATTGTATTGAACGCTTCTTATTCCCATATCATATAAGCGCTCTTGAATTTCTACACCTGTAATCTTCCCTTTTGTCCTTGTACTTAATAAAAGAGGGATAACTGCGTTACCTGTACACAAATCAAGTAAATTACCTTTTTGAATTGGCACCCAAGCAAAATCTGCAAGTAAAACAGCATCCAAAGAAAAATTAAATACTGATGGACTTTGTACAATCTTCATATCTTGCGCTAATAAGTAATCTAAACGCTCATCTTCATATAAATTCATATATTGCTCCCTTTCTTACACTTAACCTACCCTATTTCATCTTCTATTAATGTAAAAATAAATTTCATTCTACTCTCATGTATAAAAAATTACCTTTCCAATTATATTGGAAAGGTAATCTCACTTTTTATTTAAAAATGACAGACAGAATAAACAATCTCCCTCTTTACGTACACTTCCATAATGTAGATTGCAAATATGAAAACCTTCTTGATATAGTCTCGCTAGATTATCGTAGCCTTCACCAATATCTGTCTTCGCCTTCATTTCTTTGCGTTTTTGAGTTTTTTGTTTTTCCTTGTTCTGCACTTCTTCAAAACGATGTCGCAAATTTTCATTTTCCATTTTTATATGTTGGTTTTCTTCCAATAATTCTGCAAGATGTTGTTTTAATTCTCCCAACTGTTTGTATAAATGTCCAATTTGCTCTTCCATACTAGAAACCGATGCAAAAATATCCTTTTTCTCCACAAGCACCCACCTCATTAATCTGTGGTTTGACTCGAAACGACCCCTTTATTCATTAATTCATCTAACGTATATTCTACTATCCGTTCCTTGTCTACTAGTTCCACTTGAATTAATCTTTCTAAAATATTTAATCCGATAACACGGCCAGTACCGTGCGGTGTTTGTATACGTTGATCTAAATCAGGAAGTTGTTCCTTTGCTGCCTCATATTCATCATTCTCATATTTTAAGCAACACATTAAGCGACCACATAAACCAGAGATTTTTGCAGGATTTAATGATAAATTTTGATCCTTTGCCATTTTAATGGATACAGGTTCAAAATCTCCTAAAAAAGTAGAACAACAAAGCATACGACCACATGGACCAATACCACCAAGCATTTTTGCTTCGTCACGAACGCCGATCTGTCTCAGCTCAATTCTTGTCCTAAAAATTGCCGCTAAGTCTTTCACTAGTTCCCGGAAATCAATCCGACCATCCGCAGTAAAGTAAAAAATAATCTTATTACGATCGAACGTATACTCTACATCTACAAGCTTCATATCAAGATTATGTTCTCCTACCTTTTGTTGACAAACTTGATATGCTTCTTTCGCAGCATGCCTATTCTCTTCAACAATGGTACGATCATTTTCATTTGCAATACGAATAACTTTTTTTAGCGGTAATACAACGTCATTTTCATCAACTTGCTTTTTGGTAATAACTACTTTTCCGTACTCAATACCTCTTACCGTTTCTACAATTACAAACTCATTTTCTGAGATATCGAACTGATTTGGATCAAAGTAATATACCTTTCCGGCCTTCTTAAAGCGAACACCTACTACATCATACAAAACGGTCATCCCTCCTGCAACCGCAACACTAACTGTTCGAACACAAGCTGCGCATTTACATTAGCGTTGATTCTATTTTTTGCCTCTAATATATTAAAGAGAGCTGATACAATGCGCTTCTGAGCATAAGAAAAGGATTCAAACATCTCTTTCTGCTCATGAAAAACAAGACGATCTTCTTCTCCAAGTTGAACATATAATAAATCCTTATAAATAAGGAGTAACATATCTAAGCCTTGCTGTAATTGTTCTTTCTCTCCAAAGTGCTTCCCCCATTTTTCTTGTACAAAAAAAATAGAGGCCTTATCTTTTTCGAGCGCTTCACATAATTTTATCACTAAAGCTCTCGCTTGTGCAAACCATTCATCATTACACATTAATAAAGCTTCTTCAAAACTATTTGTAAGCTGCGCAGCAAGTGTAGATAAAGAAACTGTAATACCTTCTTCCTCTAACCTCTTAATTAAAGATTCTGTAGGCAACGGCCTAAACGTAACAACTTGACAACGAGATAAGATTGTATTTAAAATCTGATGACTTTGTTCAGTAAGTAAAATAGCTGTTGTATCACTACTTGGTTCTTCTAAAAACTTTAAGAGCGTATTCGCTGCATTTGCTGTCATACGATCTGCATGCTCAATAATATATACTTTTTTATTTGCTTCTAATCCTGTTTTTGAAAACTCTTCTTGTAAATCATGAATTTGCTGTTTTTTAATAGATAATCCATCTGGTTTTACAATATGTAAGTTTGGGTAGTTACCTGAATCAATTCGGCGACAATTCGTACATACATGACAAGGCTCTACACCATTTCTTTGTGAACAGAGAAAACTTTTTGCCATTTGAATTGCTGTGGCGAACTTCCCAGTCCCTTTCCCTCCCTCTAACAAGTAAGCGTGGGATATACGCTCTTTTGCAATGCTATTCATCAACATTTTGACACCGATGGGCTGTATAGCAGAAAGCTGCTCCCACGTATTTATCATACTGCATACCTCACTTATTTCATTCTTTCCTTCTATTATAACAATTTATCTTCTATAATCTGAACAACTTCTTCTATAAGTTTTTTCATTGGTTGATCAGCATTTACTAATACAATGCGATTAGAGAAACGCTCTACAACTTGTAAATACCCTTCACGCACACGTTTATGGAAAGAGATATCTTCCATATCTAGTCGATTTACTTCACGTCCTGCATCTTTTCCAATTCGTGCTAAACCTACCTCTGGCTCAATATCTAAATAGATTGTTAAACTAGGCATACAATCTTCCGTTGCGAAACGATTAATTTCAAATACTTTATCCATACCTAAGCCTCTTGCATATCCTTGATATGCTAAAGAGCTATCTATAAAACGATCACATAGTACAAGATAGTTTTCCTCAAGTGCTGGCATAACTTTTTCCACTAAATGTTGTCTACGTGCAGCAGCATATAAGAGCGCCTCTGTACGTGCTTCCATCATCGTATACTCTTGTTTATGTAAAATTGTTCTAATATCTTCAGAAATTGCAATACCACCCGGTTCTCTGGTCGCCATTACCTTTTGTTCCTTTTGCTCAAAATATGGTAATAAACTTTTAATTAATGTTGTTTTACCCGAACCTTCTGGCCCTTCAATTGTTACAAATAATCCCTTCATCCTAAAACCTACTTTCTATATCATACACGTTCATATATTTCGTACTACCTTGAAAACGAGCCCCTGTTTTCTCTAAATGAGTAATTTGCTTTGTATGTTCTTGAGTAATTCTCTCTCCATACATGATCAATGGAATTCCAGGTGGATACGGAATCACCATTTCTGCAGCTATCATACCAACGGCTTCTTCTATAGATACTAACTTCGTTTCGTATCTCTCTAATTGTTTATACGTATACGGTAAAGGGGAAATCTCCCCTTTATAAGTATAACGAATTGATGCTATCTTGTCTTTTACCTTATATTGCTGCATAGCTAATCGAATGATCTCTATAGCTTTCATATACCCCTCATTTACTTGTAACGGTAATATAAATAGGACGTTATATGGATCTGCCATTTCCGTATATATACCGACTTTTTCAAATACAGACTGTAATTCATACCCCGATAACTGACAGCGAGTTTGCACCGTAACTTTTAATTCATCTTGCGATGGATATTGCAAAATGGCTATTTGTGGGATAGATCGCAATCCTTCTTTAAATCGGCGTAAAAACTCAACGATTTCATCATGACCCTCTTCCTTTATAACTGCTATTGCAAAACGTGCTATATCAAGAGAAGCCATAATTGGATACGATGGGCTACTAGATTGTAGCATACTTAAATAGGAGGAAACTTTTTCTTCGCTCACCAAACGGCTATTTATATGTAAATAAGATCCCATTGTCATCGCAGGTAATGTTTTATGTGCGGAATGAACCACAATATCCGCACCATAAACTAATGCTGACTTCGGGAAGGGGTCCCCTATACAAAAATGCGCCCCATGTGCTTCATCTACTAGAACAGGAATTTTATGTGCATGTGCGTAAGCGATACTTGCCTCTAAATCAATTCCCATACCATAGTAATTAGGATGTGTTAAAATAAGTGCTTTTGCATTTGGATACTTTGTAATTGCCTCCTTAATAATTTCATCATGAACACCTACTGGTACGTTATGTACTTCATCAATCCATGGATTTAAAAAGACCGGATTAGCCCCTGCTAATTTCAAACCATTAATGATCGATTTATGACAATTTCTTTGTACGAGGACAATATCATGTTCGCCGCAGCAAGACAAAATCATTGCTAAATTTCCAACTGTTGAACCATTAATTAAAAAATAACTTTTGTGCACGCCATATACTTCAGCTAATAATTGCTGTGCTTCATCTATACATTCAAACGGGCTATGTAAATCATCTAATCCTGTTAACTCTGTTACATCAATTGATAATATGTCCTTAAACCCCCCTGAAGCTTTCTGAGGGAAGTTTAAACCATTCTTATGACCCGGAACATGAAAAGATAGTAGTCGCCTTTCTTTAAATTCCATTAGCGCCTCATATAAAGGCATACGATTTTGATTCATATATATATCTTCCTTATTATTCATTCTGTATCTATTATACAGATATTAGGGCAAAAAAAATAATAGGCATAATGCCTATTTAAAAATATGATACTTCTAATTTTCGCAGTTGTTTTAAATAATGTATATACTTCGGGTCAGTTGTCTCAGTATTCACCAGATTTCTTTCGCACTCGTAACATATTAAATTATTATATACATATATTCCTTCCCCTCTTTTTGTCTCACAAACGATGCAAATTTCACTTGGTAATTTCATAATCTTTCCTCCCTTTTTAAATAAACATATTATATACCTCTATTCCTTAACAAATTTCTGGAAAATATACATCAATTTCTTATATAATATGATTTATTCTTGGGCAACGTGTTTGTATTACTTATGTATTCCCTTTACTTCTTTCATGTACTGTTTAAAAACAAAAAAACACAAGTCAAAAGACTTGTGTTTTTATCTTGCTTGGCGA
>NZ_NADV01000165.1:0-341 GCF_003264175.1 Bacillus sp. SRB_331
CCTAGACAGTTATCTGTTGAAGTTATCGATGGTCGCAGACTCTCTTCTATTACCCATCGAACATTGCCACAACGACTAGAGATCTCGGCCATCAAATCATTGACCAGTCTTTATGTCATTGAACGGGCATACTATCCCATTATACTGGGGATGTCATGGCTTCACGAACTAAACCCACAAATTGATTGGAAGGCCCGTACAATCACCCCACGTTTTCCCATTACCGACAAGAGTGCCCACCTGTATACCGATAGGCCATGGCAACACAATATATATTCGGCAACAATGACATCGAAACCGAATGCAGCTTGTTCAAGGGACCCCACAAGTATGGCGAGTTC
>NZ_NADV01000166.1:0-340 GCF_003264175.1 Bacillus sp. SRB_331
TCCGAACTCCGTATGAGGTGACACGAAGTGCGTTAGGTATCTAACTCAAAGGGATTTCCATGGATATGTTATTGGCCACCCAATAATTTGTGTGCTAGGAGATATGACCCTCCAAAGTAGACCCTCGAAAAAGGCTTCACTTGGAAATTTCGGATTTTGATACGGTTGCTCTAAAATTTGGGTTAGACCCATTTCCCACTCAATTTGACCCCCTAAACAAGAATATGAAGTCGGATTTTCGAAAAACGAAACGGATTTTGAGATATATGGAAATTACAATTATAGGTGTTTCCGAAGCACATTTTCGGACATTTTTGGGGTCGTTTCATTACAATAGGTG
>NZ_NADV01000167.1:0-388 GCF_003264175.1 Bacillus sp. SRB_331
CTTTACCAAAAACATGCCAGTATCACAAGTCTCTCCAATCAAATCTTATTCTTCTCTTTACAAGTAAGTTCTCCTTCCTAACAAGTTCTTCCTTCCCTCAATCCGATCAAGTTCCACTTCTTCCAGCGAAAACAAATAACATGTTCTACAATCTTGAATTCGAAAACATCACAAGTTCTACCTCTTCAGTTCGAAAAAACTCACAAGCTCTACCTATTTAAATTATCAAAACAAAACACAAGTTACTCCCTCCGGCACCCAAATCAATTACAAGTTCTCTCTCACCGGCACCCAAACAACTTTTCAAAAAACTACCACAAAAAATAAAAATCAAACAAAACATTAACATTATCAGCCCATCGCGACACAAAATTCACAATACATTTTC
>NZ_NADV01000168.1:0-365 GCF_003264175.1 Bacillus sp. SRB_331
CCGTCCCCGACGACTTGCGCGCTTGCGCGCTCGTTTTTGGGGCCAACCAACGAACCCCGGCGCGGAAAGCGCCAAGGAAATACTAAAATCGGCAGACCTCCCCTCGCGCCCCGTTCGCGGATCGTGCGGGGGGACGCGCGCTGCTCTTTAAACACAAACGACTCTCGGCAACGGATATCTCGGCTCTCGCATCGATGAAGAACGTAGCGAAATGCGATACTTGGTGTGAATTGCAGAATCCCGTGAACCATCGAGTCTTTGAACGCAAGTTGCGCCCGAAGCCATTAGGCCGAGGGCACGTCTGCCTGGGCGTCACGCATCGCGTCGCCCCCCGCACACCTTGCGCGGGGGCGGAAGCTGGCCTC
>NZ_NADV01000169.1:0-321 GCF_003264175.1 Bacillus sp. SRB_331
ACATTTATAACTGGAGCATGTATAACTGAATAAATTGACCTAGCATGTGCAATTCATGAACTAAAAGAACTACATAGCTAGGGTTCTGAATTTCATGCATGGAACTAAGCAATAAAATCATTCTAACAGCTAAAACCCAACAATTTCTAACATTCAAGAAACCCTAGGTCTAGTAATATTAAGGGAATCAAGAATCTGACTGAATTCTAGGGACCTAATGGGTGAAAGGAACCCACTAGTGAAATCCCACATACCTGGTGACGAATTCCACGGAGAAATCTTTCGATTTCGGGGCTGGAACTGAAGAAACCTCGTTGCATT
>NZ_NADV01000002.1:0-42837 GCF_003264175.1 Bacillus sp. SRB_331
AGTCATACTCTAATTGAATTTTTACACCAGCTGTATGACTACAGCCTTCGGCACCAGGATAAGTAGCTGCGAATCGATCCGGCACTTGAAATGTTGTAGAATCAAGGATAAGAATACGCTCAAAGTAAGCAGAAAGAGCATGGGAAATCTTAGATAATCCCCCAATTTTAGCTTGTAGAAGTGTAGTAAATACAGTTCGAAAGAAGGCTACAGAAGCCGAGTTAAATCGCCGATTAAGTCCCTCAGGACTTAATAAAATTCCTGTTGAAGTTTCTAATTGACTACAAAGTTGAGTAAGAGAGGTAGTAGCGATTTGTTGGTTCAGCCATACACATAAAGATAAAAAATGGTGCCCATGGCACTTACGTTTTCGTTTCATCCCACCAGCTTCTATAGCTAATTGATTAAGTGTAGCGGGAGACATATATCGATATAACTCTTCGGCGAATAAAGATAATTCTTGTTTTTGATTCATATTCATAAAAAGCACGTCACCCTTTCTCATTAATATAAGAGAATAGTAACGTGCTTTTAGCTTCAAAAATAGTCTAAATCCTTAAGTTGATGGATGTGCGGTGCTATCCCTATTAAATCTTGCTAATTAATATAGGACTCTATTTATATAGCAAGCCTATTAATTATTTATCGAAAACCCGCTAATTTTGAATAAAAGTTATTTTTAAGCCCCTGTGAACCAATAAAGGGCAAAATAACTTTCTTCCGTTTCCATAACAAAGAACACATCATTCCAGTCTGGTTCATAAGCATATGCACATCTGATTCCATTACGAGGAAACTCGATAGGTTTGATATAAGGAGAATATCTGTTTCTTACTTCTGTAAATTCTTCTTTGGATATCATTTTCAATTCTTTTAATTCTGCTCTAATTCTCTCTTCGAGTTCCTGCATAGTCATTTCTATCACATTTTTTCCTTTATACCAATACCAATGTGTATTTCTCCGTTCAATGAATAGGCATTGTACTGCAAACTCCTCCAAATCATTAATGCTGTCGTAGTTATTTTTTCTTTTGGTTTGTTCAAAAACGTATATTGTCTCTTCGCATCCCCCTATTAATTCATCATCTTCAAATACAAAATATTTCACACTTACCACTCCTTAATTAATATTTTTTTGCTCTTTATATATTACTTCTTGCCAAAAATATTATTTAGTCCACTAAGTAAAAGTGCCAAGCCAGGGAATAGATAAAATGTAATTTTATTTACACAAACAAATAAACCTATTGCAGATACAATCATCAAAAATCCAGCCTCTTTACATGCACCCTTAGCTTTTATAAAACCAAAGAATCCTAAAATAGAAAAAAATGCTCCCATACATCCAACAGTAAGACCTTTTTCAGCTCCTTCTAACTCTCCCATTTCGTATGCGAGTCTTCCTAGAAATAGAATGACTAGCGAACATAGTAATCCTAACAACGTACCAATCAGTCCAATTACATCTTTACCTGTTCGTTTCAATATAACAACCTATCCTATTTTTCAAATTATGTATATTTTATATCTGTAATATGATTGATGTATATACATATCACCTTATCATGTTTATCAATAACTCTTAGCTCATTTCGAGATGTGTCATAATAATGAATATAACCTGTTTCCAATTGTATTTTTTTCTGTTTATGATAGAAAATACTTACTTCTAGATTTTTAGACATTGCCAAATACACAACATCATTTATTTCTTCTAATTGTTGCTCATCTAAAATAGGCATCGGTACTTCATTTTGCTTATCGTATAATTCATTCATCCCTTCAAATTGTTCTTTTATTGCTGAAAATGGAACCCATCGCATCATACCTCTATCAATCATGATCTGTATTCCTCCTTATGCTTTATGTCCACCTATTTTTCCGTTTCTGTCCCTTTGTGTAGCCCCTTTAATGTAGCTGATACCTCTCATAATTGAATTTTTACCATGTTTATGCCGTATACTATCCATTGTTTTTGCTAATTTCCTTTTAGTATCTTTTTGGGAAGTATCTTCGAACAATGACATTTGAATTGCATCATCCCTGGTCAAATTTTTTAGTGTAATGTGTATTTGGCGCACCGGATGTCCAGAATGAAACCTTCTTAATAGTTGCAAAGAAGCCTCATACACATCTTCTGTTAAGCATGTTGGCTGATCTAATGTAATCGCTCGTTTAAATCCTCCACCGATGTATTTGCTATAGCCTATAGAAAGCTCAACCGTACGACAACATTTATCTATAGATCTTGACACTCCCACGGCTAAAGCCGCAAGTCCTACACCTTACGGTGTAACGGATGGGATTCTTGAATGACTAACCGTTCGCAGTTCATTTCTGTTTTGAACAGCCTTCAAGATGAGGGTGTGCCATCACCCCTCCTAAGACAGACCATATAGGTTCTTAGGCTGGTTGACTATTACCATCAACCACAGTTGCGTAGCGAATGTTCATCGCCCCAACGATATCACGATGCTTCTCAAATCCACATTGACACTTATATTTTCTATCTTGTGCTTTGTTCTTTTCAGAACACTTCGGGCATGTTTGACTTGTATAAGAAGGATTCACATATTCGGTCTTTATACCAACTAAATTCGCTTTGTACTCAATGAATTGTGCTAGACGAAAGAATGACCAAGTGTGTAGATTTTTTTCGTTTTTACGGCTTGTTCGTGCCGTCTGTCTAATGTTCGTTAGTTGCTCCAATCGAATGACAGAGATATTATTATTCGTTGCGAAATCAACGATTTCACGACTCACTTTGTGGTCTTGATCTTGCATCCATCTTTGTTCTTTATAATCAAGCTGCCGAAGGGCATTCAATTTCTTAGCTTCTCCTAACTTCTTGCGAATACTACGAAACTTACGTTTCATATATTTGTTTTGTCTACCGTTTCCGAAGAAACGAACCTTATCATCGTTTGTGATGGCTACCGCAGGAACTTTGAGACCTAAGTCCACTCCTAAAATCTTTGTTCCCATTTTTTCGTTTGTAGGGATTGTGACAGATATTTGAGCGATCCATTTAGCAGATTTCTTTGTGATACGAAGTGTACCTAACTTGTGTTTCAACAATTCAAAATTGCGATTATATTTGTCGGTTAATAAAGCACGAACCTTTAACCGAGTTGACCTTCCATTTACCATAAGGGGCATTGAAATGTGCGAGAAATCAAATGAATAATTTTGGTTATTCCACACACAAACAGGTCTTTTTAGAATGGGAACAATTTTGTATTTACTCTTTTGCACTTTTGTAGAAAATAAACTTTTCGCATCTTTAATCGCTTGATTTTTAACCGCACTTGGAAGATTGGCTTCAATATCCTTTGTGCTTTTCTTCATGCTTTTCTTCGCTTCAACCATTTCTGATACCAGTGTATTAATGAGTTTAATATAATCGGAACTACTTTGTTCCAATAGCCTAAGTTGTTCTTTTGTCGGAAGCAATTTAACTTTGACCGTGATGGTTTGTGCCACAAGTTTCACCCCCTCGTTTTTTGACTTTCAACATAATGTTGTATTGTTTCACTTGATACATTCCCAGCAGTAGAAATAAAATAGGAACGTGTCCACAGACTTGGCAAATGCGCGAGATGAGAAAACTCTTCTCTTAAACGCTTCGACGTCACGCCTTTAATTTTCGCCATAATATCAGCAGGGCTAAGTGTTGGTAGTGCATTTAAGAACAAATGAACATGGTCTTTGTCACATTCCATTGCAATAATAACAATATCTAGTTTGTTACATAGCTCTTGAACCAATGCTTTGAAATGTTCTTCTACTTTTGCGTTAAGAAAAATCTTTCTTCTGTATCGTGGGCAAAACACAAAATGGTAGTTAATTAATGAAACTGTTGTTTTGGTTTTTCTATAATCATTTATCATACTTACAATGTATCAGTTTGATTATAAAACTGCAAAACGAAAGGTCAAAAATAAAGGATACACACACTTTGGATAACTAAAGTGCCACAAACCTTTCGGTTGTTTAGTAGCACTCCGTATCCAACCTCACTTTCATCCCATGCCTAAAGGCGATGGGCTTTCTCGTTCGGGAAGGGCTGTAAGCGAAAACAGGTTTCTTCTATTTGTTCTAGAAGAAGCATTTTTAATTTTTTGGGGCTAAAACAGTCTTCTAATAATATTTGTCCTTTTGTAATAGAAGTGCTTTTCGGAATGTATTTATTAGCAATACGGCTCTCATCAATACCGTATGAAAAACGATATAACTCTTCACCTTTTACTTTGCCAAATCGCTTGATTAGATGTTCTTTAGGCGTTCTAGCAACATCCTTCAAGGAAAATAGCCCCATGCTATGTAAAGCTTCCTGAGTCGCCGTTCCAATTCCCCATACTTTTTGAAGGGGTTTAATATTCCATAATTTCTTCGAAACATCTTCGTATGACCACATTGCAATCCTGGAATTCGAATGTTTACTTTCCACATCTAGAGCAACTTTTGCAAGGAACAAATTCGGCCCAATTCCGATGGATGCAGTTATGCCCGTTGTATCATATATTTCTTTTTGAATCCTTTTAGCAATTACAATCGGATCACGTCCGAAAAGATGAGCTGTTTGTTGCATGTCTAAAAAGCATTCGTCGATTGAGTAAACGTGTAGATCCTCTAATGCTACATACTTTGTATAAATTTCTGTGATTTGATTTGAAATTTCAACAAATCTTCTCATTGTTGCATTTACGATAATTATATTTGGATCTTTTGGTACTTCGTATAATCTGGTTGCTGTGGAAATACCTAATTTTTTAAGTTCAGGAGTCGCAGCCAACACAATAGATCCATTTCTATTCACATCCCCAACGACAGCTAATTTTACTTTCAGTGGATCTAAACCTCTCATAACACATGCACAACTGGCAAAAAATGAACAAAGGTCTATGCAAAAAATCATTCGATTCATGCATTTTGAGTAATCAAACATCGTTTTAGCCTCCAAGAACAGAACATTTGTTCTTATTATAAACCTTTTGTTTTGGTTTATACAAACATTTTTTTATTAAAAGTTTGGTACGTGAAATTATTAAGTCGTGGCTTAATAACGAAGATCAACATCCCATGCTTAAGTCCTGTCTATCTCTTTACATGATAAAATGGTAAAATGGGCGACTTTTTAAAGCTATATATTGGAGGGAAAAGAATGAACTACATTGCTCACATCCGTGAAAGTGACAAACAGGTACAAACTGTCGAAGAGCATTTGTTAGGTGTAAAAGAACTAGCTGAAACCTATGGAGAAAAAATTGGGATAAAACACTTAGCTGGTTTAGCAGGTATGCTCCATGATTTGGGTAAATACACCAATGGATTTAGAACATATATATTAGAAGCAGTAAATAACCCTGAATCTCCATCCAAAAGAGGAAGTGTCGATCATTCAACTGCAGGTGGAAAACTTTTATATCAATTCTTCCATACGGAAAATATTATTCCTTATAAAGGGATACTAGCTGAAATCGTAGGAAATGCCATTATTTCTCACCATGGGTACCTTCAAGATTTTTTAAACCCTGATTTAGAATCTGCCTATTTAAATCGAGTGCGAGATAAAGAATTGAGTGAATTTGATATGACAAAGCAATTCTTTTTTAAATATGTTATGAGCGAAATAGATTTTCATGAGTATGTTGACAAAGCCACTGTAGAACTAGAAAGTTTTTTACTTAAAGAATCCCCCGAAAATACTGAAAAACAATTAATGTTTTTAACTAAATTTATCTTTAGTACATTAATAGATGCCGATAGAACAAACACCCGACTATTTGAAGAAGATAAAAGTATAGAATCCGTAATAAATTCTAACGATTTATTCGATATATACTACGAAAGGCTCATGATAAAAATCAATTCATTTAAAAAACAGCAGAATGCAAATAACCCCATTAATATTCTAAGAGCAGAGATGTCAGATCAGTGTGACCAATTTGCGGAAAGGCCATCAGGAATATATACATTATCAATTCCAACTGGTGGTGGTAAAACATTAGCAAGTTTAAGATATGCACTAAAACATGCTAAGCTCCATAATAAAAAACGAATTATTTATGTTGTACCTTACACAACAATTATTGAGCAAAATGCGGAAGAAGTTCGAAAAATCTTAGAAGATGAAGCAAATATTTTAGAACATCATTCCAATATAGTTGAAGAAGTGAATGATAATGATGAAAGTGAAGACGGTATTATTAACGTACAACAAAAATTAAAACTAGCTAAAGATAATTGGGATTCGCCCGTTATTTTTACAACCATGGTTCAGTTTCTAAATGTGTTTTACGCAAAAGGAAGTCGAAATACTAGAAGACTCCATAATCTAAGTGATGCAATTATTATTTTTGATGAAGTACAAAAAGTTCCCATTTCATGCGTTTCATTATTTAATCAAGCATTGAATTTTTTAAAAATATATAGTTGTTCCAGTCTGGTTCTCTGTACTGCCACTCAACCCGCTTTGGACTTTGTAGAACAGAAGTTAGATATAAATACAGATTCTGAAATGATTAATAATCTCGATTATGTAATTGAATCATTTAAAAGAGTCGAAATCATTGATAAAGCAACTAATGAAACGTTTAATAATAATAAACTCACAGCATTTATACATACAAAAATTGAGGAAGTACAAAGTATCCTAATTATCTTAAATACAAAATCAGTTGTGAGAGATTTATATACACAATTACAGAGTCAAGAATTAAATATTCCGATTTACCACTTAAGCACAACAATGTGTGCAGCCCATCGACATAAAATTTTAGAAGAGATTAGGAAGCGCCTCAATGATGGAAAAAAAATCATTTGCATCAGTACACAGTTAATCGAAGCTGGTGTAGATGTGAGTTTTGAGTGTGTTATTCGATCCTTATCTGGGTTAGACTCTATAGCACAAGCCGCGGGAAGGTGTAATCGTCATGGGGAAAAGGGCATACAGAATGTTTATGTGATTGATTATGAAGAGGAAAATCTAAGTCGTTTAAAGGAGATTAAAATCGGCAAGAAAATTACAAAAAAAATCCTTGTGGATTTGAAGCGTAACAACAAATCGCATGGGGGGCATATTTTATCAAGAGAGGCAATGAAAAGGTATTTTAAAGAATATTATACAGAATTTGAATCTGATTTAAATTATTTTATTCCAAAACTAAAAAAGAACATGACTGATTTATTATCTGCACCAAGAATAGAAAACAGCTATCGTCAAGCATATATTCATAAACACGCCAAAAAGGACATTCCGTTATTTATTATAAATAGTTACCGAACAGCAGCCGAACATTTCAACGTCATTGATAATCTAACCACTTCGGTTATTGTTCCATATGAAGAGGGAAAGGATATTATCGCAGAATTAAATGGCAGTAATTCCATTGAGGATCTAAGTCGATTATTACGAAAGGCACAGCAGTATACAGTTAATTTATTCGACTATGAAAAAGAACAATTAATTAAAAACGATGGACTAGTATGTTATCTTGATGGAAAGATTTTAGCTTTGAAAGAAAGTGCTTATAGTGATGAATATGGTTTGAATGCTCATAATGAGAGCACTTTTAAGGCCACAATATTTTAAAAACCTATCTTTATTTGAGATAGGTTTTTAAATCATATACTATACCTTTTAGTCCACACTAATACTAGTGACGATTTATTATAGTATTTATAAAAAATTCATAACCTTCTTACAATATATTATTTTAAATTATTGATATCGTTACATAGGAGAGCTATCATTAACTTATTAGAAAAATTTAGAAAACCAAAAAAGGGGGGAGAATCTTTGAGAAATTCTATTGAATTTGAAGTATTTGGTGATTACGCTCTTTTCACAGATCCCTTGATGAAAATGGGAGGAGAAAAGTTAACTTATCAAGTACCAACTTATCAAGCTATTAAAGGGATTGTCGAATCAATTTACTGGAAGCCAACTCTCCTTATGATTGTAGATAAAATAAGAATTATGAATGCGATTAAAATGGAATCAAAAGGTATTCGTCCAATTGAGTATGGTGGTGGAAATACACTCGCAAATTACACATATTTAAAGAATGTACGATATCAAGTCCAGGCTCATTTTATCTTTAATCCTCACCGACCAGATTTAGCTTTTGACCGTAACGAATTTAAGCATCATAACATCCTAAAACGTTCACTTAAAGTTGGAGGACGGAGAGACATTTTTTTAGGAACGAGAGAATGCCAAGGATATGTGGAGCCCTGTGTTTTTGGTGAAGGCAAAGGCTTTTATGATAATTATGGTGGAGATATTCATTTAGGTACAATGGTTCATGGGCTTAATTATCCAGATGAAACGGGTAGAAATGAACTAGAAGTTCGATTATGGAATCCTGTAATGAGAGATGGAATCATTCAATTCATCCGACCTGAAGAATGTACACAAGTTCGTAAAATATCGAAGATGGAGCCAAAGGTTTTTGACCGTTCAAATATTGAATCAGTTGATGAGCTTATAAAACAATTAGAAGAAGGAAGTGAATAAATGAGTTGGCTATTGAATTTGTACGAGACGTATCAATCAAACTTAGATCGAATCGGTAAAATTGAAAAAAAATATAATGGCCAAGAATATACATTACTACCTATTTCTCATACTACTCAAACAGCTCATATCGAAGTTTCAATTACAGAAGATGGTGAATTTCACACCGCGGAAATCATTGATAAAATTGATGCCAATACATTGATTCCATGTACAGAAGATTCCGCCAACAGAGCTGGATCAAAAATAGCTCCTTATCCATTACATGATAAATTGAGTTATGTGGCAGGTGATTTTGTTACCTATGGGGGGAAAATCAAAAAAGAAGAACCTTTCTCCGCCTACATAAGACAATTAGAAAAATGGGCAGTATCTCCCTATGCTACAGATAAAGTAAAAAGCATCTATAATTATTTAAGCAAGAGACAATTAATAAAAGATTTAGTCGAACAAAAAGTTTTGCATGTTGATGAAAACGGACAATTGATTGAAGCATGGGATGAAAAGGCTGAAGTATTCCTTGGTGAAAAACCCCCCATTTTTTCAACAGTTACAGGTAGGCAAGAGAGCGCTTTCATTAGGTTTAATGTGTATTCTCCGAATGAAATACTGACAAACGTCTGGAAAGATCCCTTAATGTACGATTCTTTTATCAAATTTTATAATGATTTTTTGGGTAAAGATGATTATTGCTATGTGACAGGAAAAATAATGCCAAGTACAGACAAACATGCCAATAAAATCAGAAATGCAGGGGACAAGGCAAAATTGATTTCTGCAAATGATACAAGTGGTTTTACATTTAGAGGAAGATTTCAAAAGGCTAATGATGTCGCTAATATCAGTTACGATGTATCTCAAAAAGCGCATAATGCATTGAAATGGCTTATTAACAAGCAAGGGAAAATCGTTGATCAACGTGTATTTCTTGTCTGGGGCAATGATGCAGAAGATATTCCAGATCTTGTAGAAGACAGTTACAACATTTTTTCAATGGATGTAAGAGTAACGAAAAAGCGAGAAATTAAGTCTTATACACATGAACAATTTGCTAATGAGGTCGCTAAAGCGATTGATGGCTATAAAAATAATTTATCGTCCAGTGCCAATGTAAATATTCTCTTGCTTGATTCAGCGACAACGGGTAGATTAGCAGTTCTCTATTACCGTAATATAGATAAAAACCTTTATTTAAACCGGTTAAAGAACTGGCATTCCACATGTGTATGGGAACATCGCTATCGTAAAAATAAAGATAATGAATTTGTGAAATTTTATGGAGCACCATCAACGAAAGATATTGCGTTTGCTGCTTATGGGCCAAAAGCAAACGAGAAAGTAGTTAAAGGTTTGATGGAGCGTATACTGCCTTGTATTATAGACGAGAAAAAAATCCCCTTCGACATTGTCAGAAGCGCCTTTCAGCGTGCATCAAACCCTCTTTCAATGGAAAAATGGGAATGGGAAAAAACACTAAGCATTACATGTGCATTAATTAATACAATGGAGGGATATCAATTGGTACTAGATAAGGAAAATAATGATCGTGATTATCTATTCGGTCGCCTTCTTGCAATTGCGGATGTTTTGGAAAGAAATTCTTTAAATACAGGTGATCAACGTGCTACAAATGCTAGAAGATATATGAATTCCTTTTCTCAACATCCGGAAAGAACATGGAGGACGATTCAGGGGGCTCTACAGCCATATCAAGCACGTTTAGGAGAGAAAGTTTGGTATTATAACAAATTAATTGATGAGGTTGGCTCAAAAATAAAAATCGAAGATTTCAATAATAAACCACTATCTGTAAAATACTTGTTAGGCTTTTACAGTCAACGGCATGAGTTATATCAAAAAAAAGAAAAGAATGTTTCACTAAATGATGCAGTAAATAATGGAGAGGAGAATTAATAATGACAACTTTAAACCATAAAATCGATTTTGCAGTTGTTCTATCTGTTACCAAGGCTAATCCAAATGGAGATCCTTTGAATGGGAATCGTCCAAGACAAAATTATGATGGCCATGGTGAAATCTCTGATGTAGCCATTAAAAGAAAAATTAGAAATCGTCTTCAAGATATGGAAGAATCTATTTTTGTTCAATCAAATGATAGGAGGGTAGACCAGTTTAATAGTTTAAGGGAAAGAGCAGAAACAAATGTAGATTTAGTCAAAGCGTTAAAATCAAAAGAAAATCCTCATGAACAATTTGCTGCAATCTCATGTCAGGAGTGGATTGATGTAAGGAGCTTTGGACAAGTTTTTGCATTTAAAGGGGGAGCTGGAAAAGGTGTCTCTGTTGGAGTAAGAGGACCTGTTTCAATTCATACAGCAACTAGTGTTGATCCGATTGACATTACTAGTATGCAGATTACGAAGAGTGTAAATTCTGAGCCTGGGAAGGATAAAGGTTCAGATACGATGGGGATGAAGCATCGTGTTGATTTTGGAGTCTATGTTTTTTATGGCAGTATTAATACACAATTAGCAGAAAAGACAGGTTTTACTAACGAGGATGCGAAAAAGATTAAAAATGCACTGGTTACATTGTTTGAAAATGATGCGTCAGCAGCACGTCCTGAAGGAAGTATAGAAGTACATAAAGTTTGTTGGTGGGAGCATAATTCAAAACTTGGTCAGTACTCTTCTGCAAAAGTACACCGTTTACTGGACATTAAGCGGAATATTGACGAACCCAAAACAATTGATAACTATACCATCTTAGTACATGAATTAGATGGTTTAAAAGTTGAGATTATTGATGGACTGTAATGAAGAAAATAGTTATCTTATGATTAAAATTTATGATTTTCTATACAAATTTCTTAATTAAATAAAAAAGCTTGCATATTTTTGAACCAACTTAACGTATTTGTGTATGATCTTGAACACAAATCGGGGTCGCACCTCTTGTGGGTGCGGGGATTTAAATTCGTGCATCGAAAAAGCTACGATCAGCTCTACAGTCGCACCTCTTACAGGTGCGTGGATTGAAATTCTAAAACTTCTAATCCATCGTAACGCAACATACGTCGCACCTCTTGTAGGTGCGGGGATTGAAATCCCATGATAGCCTCGTTTGGCAGCCAGGCCAAGAATCGCACCTCTTATAGGTGCGTGGATTGAAATGTTCGTGAGGTAGGGGTAGCATCTATCAATGACCCGTCGCACCTCTTATTGGTGCGTGGATTGAAATTACTCTTGATGTTGGCGTTGGTGCTGAACTTGATAGTCGCACCTCCTATAGGTGCGTGGTTTGAAATCCTAAACGCATGAAAAGTGTAAAATGCAGCTTTAAGTCGCACCTCTTATTGGTGCGGGGATTGAAATTTTGAAGACTTGACACAATCCGAAGTCGCCTTACGTCGCACCTCTGTAGGTGCGGGGATTGAAATCAGGCTGTCGCTTAACGGTGTGGCCGGAGCGTTTTGTCGCACCTCTCGTAGGTGCGGGGATTGAAATATTCCGCATACAATGGGTAATTTTTCTTTTTTTAGTCGCACCTCTTATAGGTGCGTGGATTGAAATTTGATATTCCTTAGTATACTCTGATATTTCTTGTGTCGCACCTCTTATTGGTGCGGGGATTGAAATATAGATGGTGAAAACTCTGTATAGCTGTCTAATGGTCGCACCTACAAGAGGTGCGTGGATTGAAATGCACAGCAAGGTACAACTAGTTGTTAATGTAGTAGTCGCACCTCTTATTGGTGCGGGGATTGAAATAGCACGCTCCTTTTCCATATTTAAAATGATTTCGGTCGCACCTCTTACAGGTGCGTGGATTGAAATCTTTCAATTTCTTAACGAGGACTCGGAGCGTACAATCGCATCTCTTGTTGGTGCGCGGATTGAAACTTTTTTGAGATACTTACTGCTTGATATATAACATTTCATATTTCGACTCTTATCCTTCTCCTGCTCATCTTTCAAATTTTCTCGACGTTTATTTAAATAAAAATTAAAAGCTGAATCCCTTCTCGCAGAAGAGGTTTCAGCTTTTAATTTTTTAATCATATCCTTTGCAACAAGATGCAATTATATTTCAGTGTATCCGCATCTTGTAGCTATTATTATGTATGCTATATTCCACAAAATAATTACAAAAAATCTGTTATTCTCTTTATCTATTTTTATTGTATGCACCAAAAGAAAGACATATGCACCATTCAAGGTGAATGTGTATAAATTACATCGAAAGTGTCCAAAATAACAGTTAAATAGGATAGAAGAAGGGAAGGCACTTTCATGCAAAGAAAAAAGAAAAATCGTACAAAGTTAGGAAAATGGTTAGATCAAAATGGAATAGAGCAGCAGGAATTAGAAGATGCAACCGGTGTAAGCCGTAATACAATTTCTAGGTTATGTAATAATAAATCTCACATTCCAAGCTTCCCAGTTATTCAAAAAATCTTTCGAGCAATTAAAAAGGTGGACAGGAGTGCAAAAATCACTGATTTTTGGGACATGTAAAAAGCACAAGGAGCAGAATTCACCTTGTGCTTTTTAACTTTATAGTACGTCTTTTAATACAAATGTACGGGTGAATACATTATATTTTATTCCATAACTCTCTAATTTCTTTTCTCGATAATCCGATATAGTAAAAAATAAAATGTTTGGTACGATATCTTTTTGTTTTTTATATAGCTTTGCAATTAAACTATAATACTGTATTTTTTCTTCATTATTCTTCATGTGTTGCAGCCTATCAATCTCAACAAAATGCGGTATCTGATCCACTAAATAATATGCATCTGGTACAATTATTTTTTCTTCATTTTGATATCTAAATTTTATAACTTGTTCAGTCTTCCAATCCGGAAAATCTAACCACATCCAAGCCTCATTGCGTAAAAGAATATGTTCAAGTTGATGCTTTTTTTTTCGTTCATTCGGCTCTAATCCTAACAAAGCACAACCTTTCTTATTAAGATAGTAAACATACTCTCGGTTATGAGAGGTCACATGGCAATATTGCCGTAGATCCTTCAAAATACGATTTGCATTTCGAATACTACCTAGAGCATGAATTGCTTGCAATTGCCTCCTAGAAGCAAATTCCAGCTTATTTAAACTCGATAAAATCTCGATCTGTCTGGCTTTCTGTTTGAGCTTCTGGTGCCTCATGCTGTTTCACCACCTTGTATTGCTTCAGTAACTTCCACATGTCTGTATCCTTTAAATAAGGTACCTGGATTTCCTCTGTACGATCTGTTTTAAACAATGCTCTTCCTGGAAGAGAAGGTAAATCCTCCAGACCTGGTTCATCCAAAGCAACTTGTGAAGCGACCGCCGTTGGTAATCGAAAGCCTATTTTCGCATCAGCATTTTGTTTAATTTGTCTTGGTAATGTATCAGAAGTAGGATATTGCGTACAAAATATGAGCCGGAATCCTAAACCACCTCCGATTCTTGCGATTTCAGATAACATCTCCTGGCACAAAAATAATACATCACGTTGTTTTTTAGGTAATCCTTGTGTGGGACAAAGATTTGCTCCTTCATCTACTATGATGAAGCAACGTTCTTTAATTGATGTGTCTATGATATTGGTAAAATAGGACTTCTTCATCATTTCAATCTGTCTTACCATCTTTTCACGTACCCTCATCAACATTTCTAACGCCTGTTCCGAATTTTCAGCGACCTCTACCACTTGAGACAAATTCTTATAGGGGCTAAATTCTAATCCTTCCTTCAAGTCAATAATAAAAAAACTTACATGTTGAGATTGTTGTAAAATCAAACTTGTCATCACATTTTTTAGAAATACAGTCTTTCCAAACCGTGTCATACCCGACACGCACATATGCGGTGTTTTCTCGAAATCATGATACACATGTTTATCTAACGCTTTCCCCATCATAACTCTCCATGTATGCTCTTTTAATAGATCCTTAGACCAATTCCACATTTCAGGTATCTGTTGCTTAAATACGCGAATATGAAGCTCTCTTTGATGGAACGATATTTTAACAGGTTTATATAGGCCTTCTTCTAATACTTCAGCTAACTTTTGGATAAGTTGACTAGGTACACCAAGTGGTAACTTGTAAACATAATTCATACTTATATCATCCTTAATTTCTTTTATAAAAATGGGGTATTGTAATTCACCTTTATACTGGACACATATCTTTGCAATTTCAAAAAACGTTGCAATTTTTTTCTTATCACTCATTCCATTACTTTGATAAAAATAAGCTACAGTTATAAAGGTTGCTGGAATTAATAAAAGCGACAACATTCCCTCCATACCTCCTTAAGGTAGTTGAGCCTGTATGGAAGCTTAGAAAAAGCTGTTTAAGATGCGCTATTATAATCACTTTCAACTACCAGATGTAATACTAACGTAGAAACACATCTAGTATATCCATTAGAACGTACCAAACGCTCCCAATCAGCAAACATTTGAGACCCGCACGTAGCAACCAACCTGGAAGATAAAGACCTTTCTTCTTTAGCATTTTTATTCCTAAAATTGAAGCTCCTGTCACGCCATATACAATACCTAGTTCTCCAATAATTGTCATATTAACCCCATCCTTTTGGTTTAATGGACAAATTCCCTTTACCATCCTTAAAAAGTTGATATTCATCTAGTAGCTCATTCCAGGAGGCAGCCTGTTCATCACCATATAGATCCTCCTCGATTTTTTGACTTAAATGATAATAACCTCGGTATTGTCGGTCCAGGTATACTTCATGTCGTAGCATGTGCTCTTGTATAGCACATATGTTTTCTTCATTCTTATTAGCTTTGTACATTTGATTCAATGCTCGAGAAGAATACTGATAAGGTGTACTATACAGCATTTGATATTGACTCATATGTCTTCACCATCCATAAAGAATTCTAGATACACTAAATACATATGATAATGATAAGGATTTTCGAATTTGTCCCTAAAAAAATACGTCATTCCAAAATAGGAATGACGTTCGACAAGAATCTTAAATTCTTTGAATCTGTGCTAATAACAAGAAAACCACCCTTTCTTCACGCCGTCGCAAGCAGAAAAAGAGTGGTTTTCGTAAAAATAAACGATAATTGATAGCCACCACCTGACGGTAGTAGTTATCAAAAGAGGAGCACATGTTGCTCTCTTTTTTATTGTATGATTTTTTAATCAGGTATATACCTTAGTTTGTATTTACAGTATACCATTAAGAAAAAGATTTGCAAGTGAACTACTCGCCAATTATTAGCTCTTATGAGCTTACTTGAAGTAGGAGCTTCTCGGTTATTCATTACTTTTGATAGCTAACAAATTAGTCCTAAGACAGTCGAGCTACCCCCCTTGCTCCAACGTTCTGAGCCTTTAACACGTCTTGCTAATCCTCGTTGTACCTTTGCTAATTGTTCTAACATTTTACGATAGAACTTAGGAGAATTGGTTTTCTCATCCTCAGAACTAGCGTATAATCCATCCATTGCAAAATCTAATCCAACAACTGTTTCTACTTCTTTTTGTACAGTCTCTTTTTCATATTCAGTCAAGATCGACACGTAGCATTTACCATGAGGCGTCATAGAAATCATATTCGTTAAAAAAGGTTGTTTTTATATTAGAAAATATCCTTATTTTTTGTATATGAATGGAATATTTTTCAGTCATTTTAGTAACAATTTGAGACTCCCACGACTGAAGTCGCAAGCCCTAATCCTTACGGACTAACGGGTGGGATTCTTGAATGACTAAGCGTTCGCAGTCCATTTCTGTTTTGAACAGACTTCAAGATGAGGGCATCTCATTGCCCCTCCTAAACCAGACCATATAGGTGCTTAGGCTGATTGACTGTTACCATCAATCCCAGTTGCGTAGCGAATATTCATCGCCCCAACGATATCACGATGTTTCTCAAACCCACATGTACAATTGTATTTTCTGTCTTGTGCCTTGTTCTTTTCAGAACATTTTGGACAGGTTTGACTTTTATAAGCAGGGTTCACATATTCGATCTTAATACCAATTAATGTCGCTTTGTACTCGATAAATTGTGCTAAACGATAAAATGACCAAGTATGTAGATTTTTTTCGTTTTTACGGCTTGTTCTTGCCGTCTGTCTAATATTCGTTAGTTGTTCTAATCGAATGACAGAAATATTATTATATATTGCAAAATCAATAATTTTACGACTTACTTTGTGATCTTCGTTTTTCATCCATCTTTGTTCTTTATCATTATATTGGCGAATAGCATTCAATTGCTTACCTTCTCCTAACTGCTTGCGGACACTACGAAACTTACGTTTCATATATTTATTTCGTCTTCCGTTTCCGAAGAAACGAACCCTGTCACCGTCTGTTACTGCAACAGCGGGAACTTTTAGCCCTAAATCGACACCCATTATCTTTGTTCCTGTCTTTTCGGTTGTAGGAATTGTAACAGATATTTGGGCAATCCATTTGTGAGATTTTTTGGTGATGCGGAGTGTACCTAACTTGTGTTTTAACAAATTATAGTTACGATTATTCTTATCTACTAATAACGCACGTATTTTCAAACGAGTTGATTTTCCGTTCACCATAAATGGAATCGAGATGTGTGTGAAGTTAAATGAATAATTTTGGTTATTCCATACGCAAACGGGTTTCTTTAAAATCGGAACGATTTTGTATTTACTTTTTTTCACCTTTGTAGAAAACACACTTTTCGCATCTTTAATCGCTTGATTCTTAACCGCACTTGGTAGGTTAACGAGAACATCTTTTGTACTTTTCTTAGTGCTTTTCTTTAACTCAACCATTTCAGATACAAGTTCATTAATGACTCTGATATATTCTTGGCTACTTTGTTCCAATAAACAGATCTGTTCTTTTGTTGGAAGCAATTTAACTTGAACTGTTATGGTTTGCGACATAAGTTTCACCCCCTTGTTTTTTGATTTTCAACATAATGTTTTATTGTCTCACTTGATACATTTCCAGCAGTAGAAACAAAATAGGAACGTGTCCATAGACTTGGCAAATGCATAAGGTGAGGAAATTCTTCCCTCAAACGCTTTGATGTTCCCCCTTTAATTTTTGCCATTGTATTGGCGGGACTAAGTGTTGGCATTGTATTTAAAAACAAGTGAACGTGGTCTGTATCACATTCCATTGCGATAATAACAATATCCAGTCTGTTACATGTTTCTTGAACCAACATTTTGAAACGTTCTTCTATAATCATTTATCATGGTTATACTGTATCAGTTTGTTTATGAAGATTAGTTAATAAAATCTAATATAAATATATATCTTATATATATTAAAAATATAAAGATAAAACTTATATAGGACTGAGAAATGTACGTATATCCTTACTGTAACAAAGCCTTTTAACAATGCATAGCGTAAAAAATCATAAATAGTAGAATTTAACAACGGAAAATTAGGTATTAATATGATCTGGAATCTACAAATAATCATAAATGAAATTTAGTATTCCTACATAAAAAATGAAACAAATTGATACATTGTTAAACATATTTATTCAATCGTAAAAATTCATATGAATGCACTGAATCTCCACAATCTTATTGTATTTACCCACAAAAGATTCACATTATGTGTTAATTAATCAACATAATCCAAATCAAGCACATAACTCACATTAATATTGATGATTTTTGATAGATAAAGGCGTATAAGCTATTTATATCAATGATAATTGCACTAAATTATTCACATTATGTATTATTTATCTACTTATCCACGAAATTTAATTTTTTTCTTATGATTTCTTGTAGATATTTGAATGTATTTAGACAGCTCATACGTGTTTATATGAAAGTAAGTGTGGAAATTTAGATAGGTACCATACTATTTTTGTATATGATTGCATAAAAAAAGATTCTATTATGAATAGAATCGAGTAAAGTTACTTATTGTGAAGAATGAGTAAAAGTCTTTTAAATAAACGTATCAACACGAATAGCCCTCTATCTTGAATTTTTTTCAAAAATAGAGAGCTGATTATGATTAGTTCGTTTGCATTACTGTGAGTACTTGCTCAGCTGTTGTTACTGGGATACCAGCGCGTATTAACTGTTCAAAGGCACGCATAAATGTAATTAAATTGAAGCTATCTGGTACTTCAATAACGCGAAGCTTTTCTTTCGGTAATCTATCTATCTTCTCAATGAACAATTCACGAACATCACTTGGAATAAAGCGATCTTTATGTCCTCTTGCTTTTAGGAGTTCACGTATTTCTATTTCTAAAGCCATATAAGCGTTTAGGTTTGTACCTTGTTCATAGGCATACTTTCTAAACAACGTTTCTTCTTGATACTTTAGATAGTTGCGGTGATACGATTCCTCTGTAACAGGTACAGCAAATTTGTAGTTTAGTAATTCATACGTTTTACGGAACAGCTTTTTGATGTTTCGAAGAGAGTACATAGAGAAATGCAATCCGAAATCAAATACAGCTTGTTCTTTTTGTTCTTTTGGAACATGTTGTGTAATAAGAGGATAAATACCTTCTTTAGCCGCTGTATCAAGAATTTGATATTGTGATGTTTGATTTAATAATTTTTTCAGTGTATATACTAACTTGCTTGGATATTCTTCATTACGATCTATCATGTCACGTAAGCTATGAATTACGCTTCGAATTTGTCGATGGCATGTATATTTAAGTACAGCAATAAATTTGTTCATGTCCTGTGTAAACTCACCAATATTCATCTCTTGTAGCACGGATTCGATAAAACGAGCTTTACGAGCATAAGTAAGCTTTGGTGTGAATGGATCGCGATACTGTACTTCGCCTGTTTCTTTTGTACATAAGAAATCCGTATGTAAGGATAGATATAGAGTCGTATATCTTTTTTTATTCTTAACTCCTTTTTGTAATTTACAAATTTTGAATAATGGAGTCCCTGTACATGGTAATGCAGTTGTTAATTCTGTTATAACTGCGCGTATTTGATGTGGATATTTTTTATGTAAAAAGCGGTACATCCCACCAAAATGAGTTCTATTTCCTCTTTCATCTTGTTTATCTAAGGAACGTTTTAGTGTAGTCTCACTGTGCTGTTGCATAGCAATATCTAAGAATAGCTTCTTAGCTGCAACTGATAGCTCAAAGAAAGCTTTCGTAAATACCACTGGGCTAATATAAACATATGCATTGGCCTTTTCAGTTTCTTCATTCATAAAATGAGTTAATTTAATTGTATATCGGCCATCTAATTCATTTTCAATCGTAATAATGTTATGTAGGTTTAATTTTTTTAATGAAATATAAAATTGAGAATGCTGTATGTAAGCAAATTCTTCTTTATATAGTTTATAATCTTCCCACATCATATGTATTGTTACATTTGGAATGACTCCATTCGTGTAACATTTTTTATGTAGATATAAGAAGACTTCCAAATCTGCGTTTGTAATGCCATATAATTTATGCTTTCTTCCCATTGTTTCCGAAATAGCAGATAGTGTACGACGTGAAAAAGATGGTTTAGCCTGTGCTACGAAGCCATCCACATCGGCAATACGCTCCTCATATGTCATATGATCAACAATATCCTCAAGGTATGTATCTTTATAGCTGTAGTATTTCTCTTCGAAAGTTTCAACAAGTTTTTGCCAAGACTTCAGTGTTACTAAAACTGCATTTGTAGATTGTCCATTTAGACTACGTTGATTACGAATAATAAATGATTTTCCCATCTTTTTCACCTCCTACCTATAAATTCAGAAATAAATGCCAAAACACTATAAAATATACCAATTTTGATTATACCAAATCGAAATTGGTTGAAATGCGTCCCTTTAAGAGAAAAAATAAAAAGATGAAACGTCCTTTAATCCCTTGTGTATCAAGGGGTTTCAGGATTCTTGAAATTTTTTTTATGGACATGATGTGGCTATGAATTTTCATATTGGTAGAAAAGAAGGAAAATAGCAAAAAAACCTTGTAAACATGATTAGATCAACAGTTATATCGATTTTTAAAAAAATAAAAGGGACATGATATGGCTATGAATTTTCATGTTTATAATTGTGAATTAAACAGATAAAACCCTTTAAACAGTGATGTTAATGGGTTTTATCTGTAATTTTACAATTACAAAAGGAACATGAAGTGGCTAGGTGGGTTTTCATGTTTGGTTAAAAAAAGGGACATCATACAGCTATCGATTTTCATGTTGCATAAATACGTGAAAATAGGGTTATAAACGTGTAAAGCCTTAATATAAAAAGGTTTATGGGGTTTTCATCTAAAATAAAAGGGACATCATATAGCTATAAATTTTCATAACTAATAGTATAGCTGTAATAGAAACGCTTATATATCAAGCTTTAAGCACTTTTAGAAAAAATTTCGAGTTAGTAAAAAGAGTTACATAATGTCATTTTTATTTCATGTTTTGATGGAAAGGGGAATGATATGACTATAAATTTTCATTTTTGATGAATTTGGGGTATTCGAAGTAACATATATATTTTCATCTTTACATTTTTGGCTTTTACTTCTCTTTTAAATGTAAGAGGAACTTTAGGGAGATAAATATGAATAATAGTACTGGAAATCTAATAGAAAAAGAGTTAATGAATGAAAGATAGGTTATTGTATAAGTACTTGTATCATTGCTATTTGGATTTTACAAATTGATTGAGTCTTGTATAATCAGTTACAGAGAGGGCTATAAGTATGCAAAATAGAGACCTTACCATGTTAACAGTGAAATGAAAGAATGAAATATTCCTTTTTATTTCTAGTTTTATAAAAAGGAACATCATATAGCTAATTATTTTCAAATTAAGATCAATAATAACTAAATGTATATAAGGAGCCGAATTTATATGGAAGACGTTCTACAATTGTTTAGAGATGCACTATCAATAACAGAACCACTGTATAAACAAGATGAGCAATTGTGGCATAAATGGGTTTCCTATTATGTTGAGGTTGAAGCAGATAAAAGTAAAATTGTGACTTCAGAATACCTTTCTCCATCATTTTCAATGCTTGTACAGTGGCTAGAGCAACAACAAAGAAAAGGTGTTTCTTCTCTAGATATATTTAAAAATATAGATGCTTACAGATTAATTATTCATGAGAAAATAGGTGTCTTTATTGAACAAGAGTTTCGTAAAAATCAGACAGCTAGTACTATAGTGCATACAGCAACAAGTGAATCAGCTACGAACAAATTGAATGAAAACTATTTAGAAGTAAATAACTCTGCGGTCTATTATAAGTTAAGAGATGGAATAGCAAAAAATCAATTTGAAGAAGATGAAAACACACGGTTAAAATCATATCCTATTGAAACAAAGGATAGTAATGGAGTGGCCCAGCTCTCCTCTCATAAAGATGAAGATCTAAAGTTAACGAATATTGAAGAGACAGCAAGATGGAATACATTAGTAGACGGCGTAATGAGTAATATGGATGATTTAACTGCAGATTGTTTAGATACCATCACAATTCAATGGTTGAATGAAGCAAAATCGCCGGATGAATTTATTGATTTTTCATATGAACAAGTTTTAGAAATGTGCAGTATTTCAAAAGCTAAGGCAAATGGTGTCGAATATTATAGAGTGGAAGATAAAATTAAGGTAGCGAAGCGGATTGCGGCCTTAGCAAGTATTTTTATATATCTAAATGATGATAATGAAGTAGTCGTATTAAATGATCGTGCTGAAACAGGTAAGCATTACGAAGTAAAACGTGAGGTAATTAAAAGATTATTTGTATTAGATTCCGTAGTTCTATGGAGAGATAAAAATACAAACGAATACATGGGGATAGAATCGTGCAGGATCAAACCAGGAAGTTTCTTATCCGGATATCTATATGGCTCTAATAGTACTACCGCATTATTATCAAAAAAGGCACTTGAATATAATAGTTATAGACACAAATATCATAAAAGATTAATTCGGTATTTGACATGGCAATGGAGAATCCGTCAAATGTTTTCTAGCTTACAAAGACCTTATTCTATAGGTGGAGATAAAGGTTTGTTGGCAGTTATGGGTATAAACCAGAAACAAAAACCTAATCGTATACGCGAACAATTAGAAAATGTTCTTATTGATTTAGAAAAAGAAGAAGTAATTTCTCATTGGGAATATCATAATGGTTTAGAAGAAGAAAAACTGACAAAGAAGAATTGGTTTAAAAACTATTATTCACAGTTAGGAATAGTAATATTGCCACCCAAAGAACTAATTAGTTCAATGGAAAACTTAGCGAAAAAGAAAACAATTGATACAATACATGAGGAAAGTCAGCCAATAAAAATTGTAGAAAAACCATTAGATACAACTGAAAATGAACAAGTAATTAGAGAGAAAATAGAGTTTGTGCATATGAAAAAGAATATGACTATGCGAGAACTCTCAATAGAGATAGGTATATCGCAGCCTACTCTTTCTAGATTTTATAATAAAAAAACAAAACGTCTCTCTAGTACGGCGAGAAATAAATTAAATCAATGGTATAAACGACAGTTAATTATTGATAAGATGTAAGTTGAAAATTAAGCCTAAAAAAAGAGTCCTATTTCTAGGACTCTTTTTTTAGGGTATTTACATACAAATTATCCATTAAACTCCTACGCTTAAAGTGTGATATTCCTACAAACACCAGCGTAACTGCTAATTATTTAGAAGGCGACTTCTGAGTCCCTTTGGTTGATACGAAACTCGTATGGTCTTTCAGTCTTGGCCTCGGTTTGACAATGGATTTTCGTACCATAAGCTTAATGGCTTTTTCTTTTTACAAACCTTAAATCTTATAGGCGAATGATAGCCAACAGACGAGTTCTTTTTACACAACTGGCACCACAATCGACCTCGTCAAACGTTACAAAACTAAGAAAGTGTGGTTGAACATAGACGAAGGTGGAGGCAAGTGCATCAAATGAAACCTTTCTCCATAAAGGATTCTTAAAGATCGTAGTCCACCAGCTTGGCTAGGCCGGGATGTCTCACTAATAGTACGGATTTCTTGCAGCCTGGACAACCTATGGTATTTTCATGGTTGGGGGGGATTGACATCGATGAATTTCGGATAATTTTTTGTGCGCAACCCACTCATCCGGCTGAGTTGCTATCTCCCCTGTACACGGCTTCCCCCACCACAGAACGATAAAATGAACGAAGAGAATGATGAGTCCTACTTGACGAAACAAATGATAGAAAATTCATGAAGATGTGTACATATTCATGAATAAAATGTATTATTGAAAAGCACTATTTATAATTCAAGTAATCAAGGCTATGTATCCACAATAATTCGAACACTCAGAAATTATAATATTATCTAAAAATGAGGTGAGGTTAATAGAAACAGTACATATTAAATGGTATGGATTGTATAGTTTAAATGATTTTTATAATAGAGAAGAAGCTTTTAAGAAGGGGATATTTGCAATCTCTAGAGTATATGCTAAGAATGAAACATTGATCTATATAGGAAAAACCAAAAGAAGCTTTATACAAAAGATAAGGGAACTTAATAAGGATTGGATTTTTGATGAAAGCGAATTAAAGATTACATTAGGAATAATAGAGTTTCCTAGTGGTGAAAGTTACTCTGAAAAAAAGGTAAAAGAGATAAAATCCCTTTTGATTTTACGACATACCCCATTAGAAAACAACACATCTTTATTGTACCATAGAGGGCAGTTTAATTTGAAAATTATAAATAAGGGAAGAAGGGGCTTAATTGTTAAAAAGATTTCTACAGGAGATCTAATGTGGACGTAATTGGAATCACCTTTGAATAAAATTGAAGGTTTCTTACGTACAAATGCTTATCAATTTTTAATGTATTAAAATATTTTTGAATAACATATGTCAGATGCTTGAAACAACACAAATTTTATTATGATATGAAATCTTGTATGGGAATTGTAATTCATTCCCATTGTTTAATCAAAATATTAAGAATTATAAGGATGATGCATAAAGATTAGAGGAGAAAATAAACTCGGAGGTTTGAAAAATGGGACAAGTAAGCAGGTTTCAAGAAAAACAACAAAATCGTCGTCAAAAGGCGATTTTTAATATTGCATTTACTTTGATATTAGTGACAGTTGGTATAGTGACATACCAGTTGTTTTCCCCTTCTGATACATCAAAGAAAGCAATTGCTCAAGAAAAGAAAGCAACAAAGATAGAAGAGAAGAAACGTGAAGAGAAAGAAGCAGCGCAGTTAGAAGAAAAGAAACGTGAAGAGAAAGAAGCAGCGCAGTTAGAAGAAAAGAAACGTGAAGAGAAAGAAGCAGCACTGTTAGAAGAGAAGAAACGTGAAGAGAAAGAAGCAGCACTGTTAGAAGAGAAACAAAAAGCAGAAAAATCGGTATCTCAAGAAAAGGGTTCTCAAACTAATCCTTCTTGGAAGCCAATTGGTACAAAGCAAGGAGCAAAACCTGAAATGAAATTTAAAGAAGGAACAGTAGATTGGAGTGAGATGAAAGAAGCAATTTCTTATGCTGTTGATGTTCCAGAGAGTCAATTGATTTTCGATTTTATTGGGAATAATGGTAATAATAAAGCCTACGGTAATATACGAGATAAGCAAAGTAATAAAAAATATAAGGTTGATATTGATTGGGTAGAGAATCAGGGTTGGAAGCCAGTATCTGTCCAAGTGGTAAAATAGATAATAGAATTTTAATTAGGTGTTTAAAAGTTTACTTTTGTAAAAGTTCAAAAAAGAGTCCTTATCAATCAGGACTCTTTTTGTTATGTTGACAGCGCTAATTACCAAATAAACTTGCTGTATCAAGATCTTCATATTCATCATTCAAAACATTTGTTTCAGATTTAGAAACGTCTTCTTTTTTTTCATCTTCATTATCGGGCCTCTCTTCAGGAGTCCCAATTACTTCATTAGGAGATTTAATCTCATTATGGTTGTTTTGGTCATCATTTTTGATAATGAGATTTGAATCATTCAATAGGACCCGTTTAACCTCATTTAAAAAGTCTTTATCTTGAAGTAAGATTTCTCTTTGCATTTGTTGTTGAATCTTATAATCACCAACATCTTGTAAACCATGTTTATCAATGAAGTAACAGACAAGTTTATATAATGAATCTGCTATATTCCCTTGAGATTCAAACCATTTAAAGAATTCCTCATTCTCAATTTTTTTGAGATTCCAAAAGAAAGATTCTCTTTTCTTGTCAGCCATATTATCTCACCTTTTTTCGAGTAAGAATATTCTTGATTACTTGCATCCCTCTAGCATTCATATCTACAGCATATTTTTCTGGTATCCATAATAAGTACATACCAACTTGCTCACAATACTCTAATAGTTGATTATATAACTCATCTTTAAAAGTAACACTTCCCCCACCGTATACACATAAAATTTCAGCTTCACTAGCTGTATTGCTTACATACTTTTCACTTGTATCTTCTAAGATAAGTTCAGCTTGTTCCACTTTTGTAATATTAAAGTACCCAGTTGCTTCTTCATAGTATTTATGATCTGGATCTTGAAGGATTTGTGAGAATTGTTGGCGTTTAATGTTTGTTCCACGTTCTTCGTTTAATAGCTTAACAGCTTCTTCTGTAGCATGCCCAACTCCACGTCTTTCTCCACTACAAGCATCAATGACTGGATTTACACCAACTGTGTATATATACTCAGTTGTTCCATCTCCAATGTCGCTATGTAAGATTTTTTTGTTCTTAAAGAATGATTTTTTAACTGTCTCTACCCCAAGTTTGTCTTTATATAGTTTAATAAAGTCACTAAACATATCTTCTTCGCCTTCAAGGATTGCATATAAAGGAGGAACGCCTTCCTGGGTAATGTTTGCACTGTTAAATGTTAAGCTGACTGTTACTTGTTCTTCTCCTACATAAACAACTACAACATGATTTGAATTAGTAAAACGTTGCTCTAGGTGTTTTGCATTTACTGGTGTCCATTGGCTTGCTGGAATAGCTGAAATAAGATCAACATTCACATTAATTGATTGTGGTAGTTGTTCAGTTCTTTCCCACTCAAGCTGAACGGATTTATTTGCAATTAGTCCTAGCATATTAATTAACGGCAAATCATCGTTATATTTTTGACCTACTTTAATGTTCATGTTTTTTGGGTTCTTCCCTGTTAGCATCGCTCGATTACCAATAAAGTACATACCAGATCTTCTAATTGATTTACTAGCAATATTTACAAACATATTGTCTACTAGATTAATCACATTTTTTTGAGTGTTTGTTTCTGTTACATTTGGCATTGAGTAAACGCTTTGATATACGTTTTTCATTTTTATGTATTCACCATTAATGTAACCTTTAAAAGAATCGTTCCCAATATCGCCTTCAATGTCTATATGAAGAGTTTTCCCTTTTAAATCCTTCATTATACATCACCTCTATAAAATTTATTTTTTATTTATATTTAATAAATATATTATAACTTAAAATTAGAGTGATTACAAGGTTTTGAAAGGAATTAACCTTAATTAAATATCAATTAGATATAATTTAGATATAAAAATAATATTTAATTGAGTTAATTTGAATTTTAGAGTTGATTAATTAAGGTTTTATATAAAATAAATATAAAACAGAAATTCATTTTATATTTATTAGAACTAAGTTCAGTTCGTTTGTTGGATTGATTGTTTTTTCAGTTAATTGTATGTTTTGTAAGGAATTTATATAAACCTTGGAGAAGTTTTCTATATGCGTTGAATGAATTCCTTTAAGATATTCTTAGGAATTAAAGTTAGAATTTAAGAGAATTTGAAGTTTTCGAGGATGTATTTAAATCCGCTAACAGCCAAACGTTATCGAAGTGTTAATTTGGTGTTTAATAATACATAAACGCTATACGTTATCATGGCGTTTCTCCCTTTAATAACAACGTTTATAAGGTTTTTGTTAACGAATAATAAAGTTGTTTGAAAAAGAAAATAGTTGTTTAAAAACAGGCTATAAAATCGGATTTTTATAGCCTGTTTCTTGTATATGTATAGCTAGAATAAAGCATGTTTGGATTTCAATTTATCGTTCTCCGACAAAAAACTCCTTCCTCAAAAATGTGAAGGTGTGAAACACCAATTTTAGGTGGGAGATGAATGTCGGTTGGCATAGGCCAACATGTTTGCTATCATTTACTTGTACAGATTGCTCTTCGAAAACTGAAGATATGAGGTTGGTTGCAGAAAAACGTTGCAACCGTAAAATTTTCAACGATCGACCCACGCTTGCCGAAGTTGCGAAAACCAAGCCAAAGTAGGTAGTGTGGTGAGTCAACGTACAAGATACTTATGTTCTCACCGTAGGGACGTTAAGTGGTGAGTAGTTCAAAAACATCCATTACCCTAAACGTTTGACAAACTAGCAATAAGTCTAGAGCAAAAGTAAGTCCATACTGGCATAATTCCAAAGTGAAAAATTCAACATGCTCACTATACCAATAATCATAGCTTAAATCACCTGTACCCTCAGATCTGGAAAAATTACTTGTTACTTCATTCATTTTTTAAAAATCAATCTCTATATATTTTATAATTGCTAATCGATTATTGTCTCCATCCAATACAATATCGTACTGACCAACTTTTTGAATTTCTTCTCCTTCAAGCCCGTAAACACAATGTGCAGCGCATGTTCCTGTTTTGATTCCTTTAACAACTAAACTTCCTAATTCATCTCCCATGTCCTTGGAACCATCTCCAAACATCCATGCATCTGGAACACTTATGTTTAACTCATTTTCTCTCGCGTACATATGCCAATATTCTCCTATCTTATTAACTGACATTAGTCACTCATCCCTATTATCTGTCAATATTTTAGAAGAACATGTAAGCCATCAAATATATTAATTTAGGATGTTTTGCTTTCTTTGATCCATGTATATAATGTGAGTTCACAGTTTACATAATAACATTCGGCATGATCCTCTAGATTTAGTGTAATAACTGATAGACCGCTTAAGTTATAGTGTTCAAAAGTAATAATGAAAGCATTAATTAGAGCGAGTAATTTGTATATGAACCAACTCAATTATTTAAGTTAGAATTCATTTTTTAGTAAATAAAGTAGTTAGTTGGATCTGAAAGTTTAATATTTTCAAGAGAATGTGATGTTTTAGAGAATGTAATTAAACCTCCTAAGGCATAAACGTTATCAAAGTGTTATTTTAGTGTTTAAGATTACGTAAACGCTATCCGTTTTTGTAGCGACTATCCCTTTCATATCAACGTTTATGGGAGCTCATTTATTTAGAGGAATGCGACTTGTACTAAGATTGCTTAGAGATAATGATAAAAGATTTGCTGATAAAGCTGAAAGTTGAGGATCAAGAAAGCTTTGTTTTTGAAATTTAGGGCATGCTATTTTAAATTTGTAGTTTCATTTAAAATAAGCTATCATTCTATATTTGTAATAAAGAAGCGTAATTTAAGTATTCAATATATAATTTCATTACAACAAGATTAAAATAAATATAGAATGAACGCTTGTGAAGTGGTAAATTAACGTTCTAATAAACGTGAACGCTATGCGTTCATAATCCGTTAAAACCATTGTTTTATGGGGTTAAGGCATTCTTGCTTTAATTATATAATATGAAAATATTAAAAAGTTAAGGCGTTACAGAGCCTAACCAAGCTTCCCGAAAAATCGATGAAATTTTGATGATTTCGAAAATAATGATCAAAACATTGATATTAATTAAAATCGAGGATCTTTAGGATTCATAGGTAAGGCCAAAGAAATATATAAATACTTCTAATTGTTGAAATGGTGGAATTGCCTTAAACGCAATAAAATTGAAAGTAATACTCTAAATTTCATACAAAATTAAATTTAAATTCGAGTTGAGGAATAACTATATAAAATTGAAGTGTATAAAAACTAAAATTGATCGTGAACGCTAGGCGTTTATGGTGCGTTCTTTCTTTTGATATCAAAGGATTAAGATAGCTTTGATATGTTTGAATTAAGAAAAGTAATTAAAAAAAGGTTGAGAAAAAGACAGGTTTTTTTTGCTTTTTCAACTAATAATATTATAATTGAAATTAAGTTATCTTCTCTTTATTATACTTAGGCGATATGTATGAACCTTAGTAAAAAAGTAATGAACTTTTGATGAGTATTAGTTAGATGTATATTAGTAAATATACGTTTTACTTTTGAAGTTAAATAGGTATTAAAGACAGACATAAGAGGAATTCTTTTTAATAACGTATATTTAGCATTGTGAAGATGATTTAAAAAATAAAAAGAAAGCGGTAATTACCGCTTTCTTTTTATTAATTGGGAAATGTGTTTAAAAGAAAATCGCCCAATTAGTTTCGATTGAACAAACGTTGAATGAACGTTTGTTTACTGTTATCTTGTTGTTCTTGGCGATCTTCATTTAACAATTGAATGGCTTTATCCAGTTTTTCCTGTAGTAACTGGATTTGTACATCTTTTTCTTCCTTTTCTGAGCGTTCTTGTAATAATAAATTAATAATATCTTGGTTTTGTTGTACAATTTTTTCTTGCTGGTTAAACATATAGGAAAACTTATCTTGAATTATTGAAATATCTGTTTGTGAACGTTTCTGAAGTGTTACTTCAGTTTCATTTTCTTCCTGAACACTATCCGTTTTTGGGACGTTTTCTTCGATTGTCTCCATGCTTCGTGTAGCGGCCTCTTCTAATTTCCAGTTTTGATTTAGGTATTCCTTCATTTGTTTTAAAATATCTATATCATTTTCATAATAAATTCGTTGGTTACGTTCATTTCTTTCAAATATGTACTCCATTTTTTCTAGTTCAATTGACCATCTACGAAGTGTATTAGTGTTTATATCCAGTTGCTTTGCTACTTCTTGTGCAAAATATCCATATTCCAAACTTCACACCTCCATTATTTGTGTGTTAGATATTCTTTCTTTATTAGAAGGATCATTCCTCTAATAATAAAAATCTTTATTGGACCACTCGGTAAGAAGCTTTACTACCTTTAAAATGTTTTCAGTGCAGCTACTTGTGTGTCAGATTAGTCTATGTATCTAGTATTAATGTTAATTAAATTCTAAAGTTTATCCGTTTTGATAACGTTCACCTTTAGAAGTGAAAAGATATTTAGTAGAAAATACAATAACTAAAGAATTACTTAAAATTTTATTATTAAAAGTTTATTTCTAATATAAGAATTTTACTAGATATATGTGCAAGAATCAAAGTTTTCATTAATAGAATTAGTATCTATTTAATATTCTTTTAATTCAAAATATGGGAAAAGTTAATAGGTATGTATTGAACGCTATGCGTTTAAATAGCGTTTTACTAGTAAATAATAATATTCAATTTAAACTAGGGGTACTTGTAATGAAATTTTTGTTCCTCAAAATGGCTTATAGAGTGTTATAACTTTTATATAATCTACAAAGTATTTGAGGTATTTAATCTTAAATGAAAATAATGCTACAAGGCTATATTTAATAGTTTACGTTTTTTAGTATGGCCTATCTTTTTAAAATGCATTCAATAGCTATTGATATTATTATAATATTCTTTAGAAGTGGGGGAGGAAGGGGAGACATTCCCATAGATTCCATTTGAAATGAATAGAATTTTATCAAATTTTAGGGAAGCTGATTACAGGCATCTACATAATAATTTATATATTTTGCAAGTTGAATCGGATTCCTTAAAATTAGACAAAACAGAAAGAATTCCAGAATGCTATATTAAATAAATCTTGTTTTAAAAAGTAAAACCAATAAAGACATTAGAATAAATAATGATGCTTTTAAACTTACTCTAGCAAGCTATTCAGCATTTTCTCTTAGTAAATTTCAAGTTTAATTTGATAGTTAAAGAAGAGCTAACTATAAATATATTATGGTTAACTGTATACGTGGATTGCCTGGAACTTCATAAAAAAATTCTATAAGATGATTTGTATTTTGAAGTTTCTTGTGTCGAAAAATAGCAAGTTTATGACTTTTTATAAGAGGATATGACAAATAGCCTTGCTATGGTTGATTTTTTTAAGCAAGGCTACATACGAGTATGATTTTTTAAATTTAGTTACTCTCTTCTAAAAAATTATAGAAAACAAATTCTCTTTTTATATTTAAACCATGCAGGGATTTCTTTTCTAATGCGTTTTGATTTCTTCGTTCCCAGTTTTGTTTAGATTTTTGCCCAAACATTTTTATAAAATGTGCAGGATTGCTATTTTGAGCTTTATTGTATTGGAACCATTGCACACATTCTTCAAAATCCCATCTAGTATAGCGGTCGATATAAGGTGTCATTCTTAAAGCAATTGTGTATGCATCCTTTTCACTAAGGTGATTTAGTTCTTGGCTTAAAATATAGTAATAAGCCTTTCTCTGATCCTCACTTAGATAGTCGTCCAAATCTTGTAATCTGTTATTCTTTTCTTTTAATTCACAATACGTATTTGATTTTGCTTGTTTGTTTGCGCTGAAAATATCTATAGAATTAGACGAGACTTGTATATCTTTCTTTATATCTCCGTGATTGGCTACAACAGTCTTCTTAAAGAGCTTTTTACTTAGAAATTCAGTGAAAGTAGAGCACACATCAATTGCTACAGCCCATTTTATCTTGAAGTATTCAATGATTTTTAAATAGTTGTTATGAATGGTTAAAATGTAAATTGAAGGGGCAATCTTACCATGTCTTCGTACTTTAATTTGTTGGCATACTCCCAAATCTTGCAGCCATGTTAACACGTAGTTAATGACAGGTTTTGAAATACCTGATTTTTTGCTGATGTGATCTTGCTTTACTTGGGAATATCCTTCTTGTACTAGGTACGATAAAACTGTTTCTAAAGCTTCATATTTACGTTTTGTGAGGTAATCCTTCGTAGTAACACCCTCATATTCTAGGACTATATTATCAATGTAAGTAATAACTTTCTTAATTGATTGATTAATAGCCCCGGTTTTTTTTGATAGGTGATTGATGTGGGGACTTAATTCGGCTTTTGCTCGACTGAGCAAAAAGTTGTGTAATAACACAGAAAAAACCTCCTAATTTTCCCACCACAAATAAACAGGAAAACAGAGGTTTTATATTCACATTGTATGCAACTTATGGTATAATTTTAACATCAAGTATGACATTAAAGAAAAACACATATATTTATAATGTGAATTTAAAACCCTATCCAGAGGAGTTTTTAATTAGTTCGAAGTTTGCCGACCTAGACTAATTAAAAACCGTGCGGTGGGGTTTTATTTTTTTATATAAACTTAATAATAGTATCATTAATTGAACCGTTTTTAATATAGGTAATTAATAATGTCCTTGTAAACTATTTTACACATAGTTTTTTGAAATATCAACTAAGAATAGGTTAGAAGTTGAATAAGAAAACGCGTTATTTTTATTGAAAATTCTGAAATTTATATAGAAATATAGAAAAATGTATATTGGAACGAAAGTTTCACTAATTTCTGGTAGAATATATTTACAGAATATTCTATACGTATGTATTTTCCCATACATTAGCATTTCAAGAGGATGTGAGGATATACCATGATTCTAGAAAAAATCCATAAAGATCTAAATGATAAAGGTATTACTAATAGACAGCTTGCAGAAATGTTTGATACCAGTCATTCTAAAATAAATGAGTCATTTACCAGGAAAAGGGAGTTTGATTTTTATATTTACACTGAAATATTGAATATGTTATACCCACATGATTATAATTTTAGGAAAACGGAAGTACTGAAATATTGTGAAAAAGCAAAGCGTAAAGTGAATTTGAGAGTTGCTTTTGAATATTTAGATATGTGTGGAGAATTAGATGTATTACAGTATTTAATTGATAAGGAAAAAGAATCTAACAATATACTGAATCGTAAATTTGCAAATGCTTATGAATTACTTCATTTAAGAAATGCTGGAAAAATAAATCCGCAAACTTTTTTAAAAACAGTAAAAAAGAAAATGGAACAAAGAAAGAGTACAGATGATATTAGCAAAATCCCAATGGATTTTTCACTAATCTACGCTTTTTTTGATTATCGAAATTATAATTTAGTAAGTGAATATACAAATGATTTATTATCACAAATTAAAAATTTGAAAAATCCATTTTTACGTTCTTCTTATGAATTACGAACTATGGAATTGCTTGCTACAAGTTATCATAGGAATAACGAGCTGGAAAAGGCAAGAGAATTATGTAATGAAATGATTGTTAGACAAGGGAGAGTAGCTTTAATACCAAAAGCAACAGCATGCTGTATCATGGGTGAAACATATATACTAAGCGATTATGAATTATCTAAGTACTACTTGGATAAAGGATTGCAACTTATGATATCCCCAAATAACAAAAAGATGTTCAAGAAGAAACAAATGATACAAACAACTCTAGATTTTCTTAACATACATCTTGAAAAGAATCTAGATAATATAGAACCAAAAAATCCGGCAGAACTTGCATATTTGTATGTCAAAAGGGGTCTGAATCAACAAGCAGATAATCTTATTGAAGAAATCAAAAGGAAAAATGGTTTCTTGACACCGTTACAAGTTTTCATTCAGGCTCTTGCAAGAGATGATATGAATTTAATGAGAGAAGCATTATTGGCATTTGAGAGAAATAACGACTTGTTCTATGCAGAACTTCCTAAAAATGTACTAAAATTGAAGTAGGAGTGGTACAAGTGAAAAATTGGACAAAGAAAACTTATTTGCTAATTACAATAACAGCATTAGCAATGCTCCCCATACAAGGGAGTATTGCTAAAATCATTCAATATATGATGGTAGATCCTGGTGGCGGTGCTGGGTGATAGGCTTGTTAAAAGATGACACTACAAAAATTGTAGTGTCATTTGTTGTTTAAGGGGTGGAACATTTGTTGGCAATTTTTAATGTTTCGTTCCACTAATGCGTAAAAATAGGAATTTATAAAAGAAAATCCATTTTACAGGAGAGTGCCTATTTGATGAAAAAGAAAAATATATGTAAACGAGTTGATTACGATTTCTTGGTATCAGTGTTGTCACAAACAAGTAATTATGTTGAACTACATAGTAAATTACAAACTTATATACAGCAAAATAAAAATTCAAAATCTAGTCTAAGAAAGAGAGCAAATTAAAAGGCAAAGGATTTATTTCTTTGTTTTTTTTACTTTATACCCAAGGAACTCTATGTACTCTAATAATCCTTTTTCTATTTCTTGACGTTCATCTTCGGAGACTGAATTAAGGTCCTCATATAATTCTTTTGCTAATCTACTTATTTCATTTTTATTAGAATCACCGTCATTTCCAACTAAATAGTCAACTGATACACCAAAAAAGCGTGAGATTTTTACTAGCATTTCATAATTTGGCTCAGCTCCTGAATTTTCCCAATTGGAAATTGTTGTTTGAGCAATCCCTAATGCTTTTCCAAGAGCGGTAGCGCTCATATTTTTTTTGTTTCTTAATTCTCTTAATCTTTTTCCAAACATGGTTTTTAGCTCCTTATAACTATATTTATGTTAAAATTTAAAAAAGTTAACATGTTCAGTGTTGACTTTCGGCTTAAAGACTAATAAACTGTAAAAAAAGGGGGGAGATATTTGGCAGTTCTAAGAGAAATTCGTGAGTCAAAGGGTTATACAATTAAAGAAGTTTCAAAGGGTTCCAAAATTCCTACAAGTACTTTATACGATGTAGAATCAGGGAGAAAAGGTTTAATTTTTAGCAGGGCAAAAAGCATTGCGGATTTTTTTGAAGAACCAATTGAGAACATATTTTTTGCAACTTACTATCGAGCAAAGTTGGAATAAACTATTTTCACAAAAAATAATTATACATTTATATTGTAAATGAACCATGTAAAAAAGGTACAATTTTATTGTTATTTTTTAAGTTTTTAAATCAGAAAATTCTGATTTAAATAGTTCTTTGAAAACTGCATATCATTTGAGGGAGCTGTTAGTATGTTGAAACGATCGTATCAAACGTTACTCATTGTCATGAGTATACTTCTAATTGTCTTAAATTTTGTATTTCCACTTACGAAAGCGAGTGCTGAAGTCATTAATCGTGAGAAATACGAAATGAATTGGAGTTTCAGTCCCATGTACGGGAAAGACCTACGGACAGAATTATTGAAGAATACGAATGGGCAAATTGCGTATTGCTTAACGTATGGGAAATTAAGTCCAAACGGTAATGACCTTCCAGAGATGGGGCGCACAGACGATGTTGTGTACCGAGTTCTTCTAAATGGATATCCGCAAAAGAGTCCAGAAGAATTAGGAGTTTCTGACTGGAAAGAGGCGCATTATGCGACACAGCTTAGTGTTTGGGCAGCGTTAGGTCAAATTGACATTAACGAAGTTCAGCATCGCAACGGAAATGTTGCTAAAGTCGTAAAAACCATTATTAATGGTGCGAATGCAAGCCAGGAAACACAAGACATGTACATGAATGTAACACCAACAGACAATCAAGAAGCAAAGTTAAACGGTGAGTACTTTGAAACGACAGTGTATCAAATTGAAAGTAATGCTAAGAACGGTGTGTTTACAGTTCAACTAGCTAATGCACCGAATGGAACGAAAGTTGTTTCAACAAAAGGTGAAGAAAAACAACAATTCAATTTAGGAGAACAATTCCGTATTTTGATACCGAAATCCTCTCAAACAGGTAACTTTACCTTAAAAGTAACATCCAATCTATCTAATTTGCAGGCAGTCGCTTATCAAGGAACTGATAAAGTCCAAGATGCAACAGTCCTTTTAGAAAAAAGTGAGGAAAAAGTGAGTGCCGATCTACAATTAAACTGGAAATCACTTGGTGGATTGAAAGTTATAAAAGTAGGAGAGCAAAAAGAATTGCTACAGGGTGCAGTATTTGAAGTATTCAACAGTGCAAACAAAAAGATGGGCACGATTACTACCAATGAGCAAGGTTCAGCAAGCCTTTCTGGTTTAGAAATCGGAACTTATACTCTTAAAGAGGTAAAATCACCTACTGGTTATGTATTGAATGGGCAGCCACAACAGATTGAAGTAAAAACAGGCGAGGTTGCTACGATTACAGTACAAAACGTAAAAGTAAAAGGAAACATTGAGATTAAGAAATTAAGTGATAGCGGAAAAACTCTTCCAAAAGTTGAGTTCACAGTGTATACAGCAGAGGGAAAAGAAATCACAAAAACAACTACAAATGAACAAGGGATTGCACAAGTGAAGGATCTTCCATATGGTAAGTATTATTTTGCTGAGACAAAAGGGGTAGAAGGATATCTTCTTAATCAAACAAAATATCCATTCGAGATCAAAGAACAAGGAAAAACACTGACATTTACGGTTGAAAATAAAGAAGTAAAAGGAAACGTGCAACTTCTAAAAGTAGATGGAGAGAATCCAGATAAAAAATTAGAAGGTGCGGTGTTCATTCTTCAAGATAGTAAAGGAAAGAAAATTAGCGAACACAAAAGTGATAAAAATGGTTTGGTTGAAGTAAAAGACTTACCATTTGGAGCATATTCATTTATTGAGAAGCAAGCACCAATTGGCTATGTGTTAACGAAAGAATCTATTCCTTTTAGTATCTCTGAACAAGGAAAGGCAGTCATGCTAACAGCGGAAAATAGGAACATCATAGGAGAGTTGGAGATTAGCAAGGTAGATATTGCGGATGGTAACAATAAGCTTCCCAATGCTGAATTTACCATTTTTAACGAAAAAAATGAAGAAGTTGTAAAAGGAAAAACGGATCAAAACGGCATAGCGAAATTTAAGCTTCCATATGGAAAGTACACATATAAAGAAACATTCGCACCAGAAGGATATTTACTAAATGAAGAAATATTCTCTTTTGAAATTAAAGAGGATGGTCAAATCATTAAGCATACGGTGAAGGACCAGAAGAAACCGACACCACCTACACCAGAGACACCACAACCAGAACAACCACAAAAACCAGAGCAACCAGAAGCGCCACAACCACAGGTACCGGAACAACCAAAAGTAACGGAAAAACCTGTCATACCACAATTAGAGAAACCACAACAGATTGTTATGAAACCACAACTAGAACAAACACCAAAGAAAATCGAAACTTATCTTCCGACAACAGGCGGTAAAGCCGAAAATCCATACATAAAATGGGTCGGTCTTGTATGTGTCGCACTTGGCTTAATTGGAGCCGTATTTGCAGTAAGAAACCGCAAGAAAGCTCAATAAAGAAAGGACTAAGAGTATATGACAAAATATCAAGCTCATTTTAGTAAAACAGATGAAAATCCGCTTGGTTTTGCTATTGGATTTCGTAATGCATGTATACTCGTAATTCCCATTTGGACATTTGTTTTTTGGATAGGGAGCAAGATATAAGATACCGAGAGGGAGATGAAATGAGATGTCAGAAATCTACGTCGGTAAAATGAAAAATTTAGGGAAACTTGGGGAAGGCGTTATGCGGCGCAAGAGTGCTTGGTTGCCTGAAGAATTGATGCAAGCAATTTCAATCGCTCAAACTGTAATTAGACCATTAAAGCAACATGATTATTGGATAGAATCCGCTACAAAATTATTGGCAGGAAGTATTTTGTATCTGAATCAACGACATAAAAACCTATATTACTTAGATGTGAAAAAAGTTATTGAGTTCACGGAAAAAATATATGAGAGTGAAGCGAACTTGGTAGAAGTAGTACATTCGCTTGAGAATGAGCATCCAGCTTATCAAATCTTCCATGAGCTAGGTCTTTATTCAAAAGAAACAAGGGATGCGATAACTATCACATTGCTATACATTCTTGAAAAACATCAACGTGAAAAGCAAGTGGAACAAAAAGAGTATTTTTGGTTTCAGTAGTAGTCATAAGAGGAAAATGAAATAGGAAGGAGTGCAACACATGCTAGGCGTAGCTAAGAAGTATACAAAGGTGATTAGAGCGTTGAAAGAGATGAATGAAAGGAAAAAGATTGCAGGTGTGATAAAAGCTCGATTTGGGGCTTATAAATCGGTCATAGAAGGTGTAAATGAAACAAACGATGATTTTATTTTCATTTTTGATCCGAAAGGTATCTTTTTTGAAGACACATACAAAGGGAAACAAGAGCAAGGGTATCACATACTCAAACATGATTTACTGGCTGGTTATGAAACGCTTCAAATGGATATAAAGCAAAAAGCGGTTGTGTATATCAGTGTAGAAACGGAAACAAGTACGTATCAAGATAGAGGAGAAGCATTATCAAGTTTTCTTCTGTATCTAACAGAATGCAAGAATATAAGACCAATTCACCTGGTATTTCATCAATATGATTTGTACCCGATCCCTCATATGGAGCAGTTTTTAAAAGATAGCGCAACTTACCACATTCATCATTCAATCGTAGTTGAATCTCAATCCGCATTACAGCAGATATATGGAAAAGAGGCAGCACAACGCATTATCACTTCGTACAACACAACAATCCTAGCATGATATAAAGCACTCGTTCACTATTTCATCTTATCTAGATGGCTAGAAAACTAGACAAGGGAGAGGCGCTTTTCTCCCTTCTTTATCAAAAATAGGAGGAGTTCATATGGGAAAAGAACAAAGGCTCACATTCTATGATATTGCCGCATCACAAGCTCATAGTGTCAAAACTTTTGATGGGAAAACATACGAACTGAAAGGTGCCATCGCAATTGAAAATACCACAGGAAGCATTGAAAAGGTAGCTCAAATTTATTATCAAGTGCGCTCGGTTAGAGATGAACATCAAAATTTAATTGCAAAACGGAAACATAAGCAAGCGGAATTAGTAGCTGTAAAACAAAAATGTAAATAAAAAAAGCGATTTTGAAGTGTGCTGAGAACATAGCACAAAGTAATTTGCTCTTTGACAATTTAGATATATATTGCGTATGTCTTTCTTCCTTAAAGTAATGATGTAGAAGGATGATATACGGCCAGTATATATGCGTGCCTCCCTTCAAAAGGTCACTAGAGGGGGTAGGTATACGATTATCGTTTGATGAGTAAGATCGTAAAACTCATCTGTGACCACTGGGAAATGCATTGTATCAAAGATCTGTTTGTTTCAGTAATCGTGAGGAATATCCCATGTTGACATTCTGAAGAAGCGACGAACATTACAAACAGTAGATACATAAGGTTCTACGTTCACGCCAAAATACGTAGTGCGGTATTGGGCATATAGAAGCTAGGTCGGGGTTAGTATCTATACGCATGCTAATACAGGGTTCGTCATTCCAGCCATAAATGATATTTCCATTTTCTATCCCACTTTCCTATAAATGTTATAAAATAAAGACGGATGTTGAAGTTAAAATGTGTCTCATCACACTTCAAAATCGCTTTAAAAAATATGGCATAGGGAGGAACATGCATGAGTCGTAAAGGGTGGATCATTTCCGCTGTTGTTGGACTGTTAATTGCAATTGGTATTAGTTCAGCATTTGTCTTTAGCTCTGGAAAAGGGGAAGTAATGGAACTTAGTCCTTTAGAAATGAAGAAGTTTATGAGTGAGGATGGAACAGGTTTTATTATGTTGAACTCTAATATGAGACATAGTGATGATTGGATTTTTCTTGTGAAGAAAATAGCTGAAAAGGAAAAGATTCAGGTAAGAGGATTGAATGAAAATCGTGAGGACATTCCAGGTTCAAGTAATCCTCACGATTGGGGATTATCACAACGAAGAGATTCTCTGGCTTATTATGAAAAAGGAAAACTGAAAAAAGATATTGATTTCTCTAAGTTCAAAGAGTCCGAACTTGAAAAAGAAGTTACCTATTTTGTTCAAAAGTGCAAAGATCAATATCAGAAGTAATCACATAATCATTGAAAGGTGGTGATACAGTGGCGATTACACAAAAAGAGTTAAAAAAGGAAAAAGAAATGGTAGCAAATCTATTAAAAGCCAATGGTCAGGATTATAACCATTGGCTTCATTTACATCATCAGAAATGTATTGAAGAAAATCAAGATTTAGTAATGAAAGCTTTACAAGCTTATAAGGCAACACCAACAGAAGTAAAAGAAGACAGCAAGCCGAATGAGTCAAGTCAGCTTAGTAATGTATAAGAATCTAAATATGAAAAGGGAGTGAGTGTATATGTTTGAAACAATTGCTCAAATGTTAGTGTTAGGTGATGCGATGGATGGTCTAATTAATACGGGTAATTCATTTATTACTTGGATGCAAAGAGGGGCAATGGTGAGTACAGCAATTGTTTTTTGTTGGGGCGCTTATCTTTTAATCTGGGGCGGTGAGCGTGGAAGACATAAATGTATTTGGTGGTTTATTGGTGGGGCGGCCGGACTCGTTATCGTAATGGGATGCCAATACTTAGCAGAGAGCGTAAATAGTAATGTTAAATTTGGTCAAATCTTATTTCCATTTCTTTGGATGAAATAGTGAATGAATATGAATAGGGCAATGAGGAAGCTATGCAAAGGGTATGGCTTTTTTTGTTGCCTTTTTTCATGGGATTTAAAGTAAATGTGAGAAAGGAGAAGCCATGTTTGTCATTTTTAAAAGTAGTAATGGAACAGAAATTGAGTCTGGTAAGCAATATTCGTTTCATGAAGCTTATACCTTAACCAAACGATTAGAACGTGTTTATAGAGAAGAAGGGCGGCAAGAACATATTGATTTTGACTTGATAGATGGTCATTCTAATGAAATCTATAACGGTACTTTATCACTGGGTTCAAGATATGCAAATCATATTTTTGATCACATTTCTAAAAAAATGAATGTGATGCAATTAGATCCAGAACAAGAGGAACAAAAGAAGGAGCTGTTAGAAACGTTAGAAAGGGAAATCAATGATTCTCCTTTTCATGAAGAATATGAATATCAAGAAGAATTATCAGAAAGAAAGGAGGAACCCTCCTATAGTCCATCGGATGAAGTGAAAACACAAGTAAAGCCTGGAAAGGAAAATAGAAAAGGATTCAAGATGATTGCGAGTGTTATAGGAAGTGTGGTGTTAATTGGAGCTGGTGCCATATTTGCCTTTAAATTATTCTCTTCCGAGCCAGTTTCGAGTGCAAATGCTGGCTCGGAACAATATGTAGTAAAAGGATTACAACAGGCAGCCATTCAACAGTATGGAGAAGCCGTTAAATACTTTGATAAGGTCAATTACACAGAATTAGATAAAGATAGTCAGAAGGCAGTTTTATTTACTTATTTATTAAATGGAAGGGCAAATAAGGCATTACAATATGAGCCGAAATTTGCAGAAAGTGTGGTTGCTTATTTTATCGGGATAGACAACATGAATAAAATCAATGAAATTGATGTCAAAAATGATGTAATCGACTTTGAAAAGGCAGCGCTTAATAAGAAATATGAGGAGGTAATCAAGCTTAAAGGGAAAGTCAATATGGATGGTAGACGTGAAAAGCTCATCGTTGAAGCTTTTGTAAATCTAAAAAAATATGAAGAGTGTTATTCTTTTGCCAAAACACAAGGAAATAAAAACTTGATGAAAGAGGTCAAAGAATTAGAAAAACGAGATGTTCAACAATCTACGATAAGTGAAGAGGAAAAGAAAACTAAGATTGAAAAAATTGATAAAGATCTAAAGGACATCTAAGGGGGAAAAAATAACATGCCATTAAATTATGAGAATCTGTACAAAAAAATGGGAATTGTTTTTCTTGGTGGTTCATTGATATTGAGTACTACAGGGTGCAGTTGGTCTGGAAGCAAGGAATCATCAAAAAGTAAACCAGCTATTACAAAAAAGGTAGATAAGAATAAGCCGGAGGAAAAGAAAGAAAATCTGAACAAACAAGATTTCGAAGCAATTACAGAGAACGCAATTCAAAGTAAAGATAATGAAGTTGCTTATGTACTAGATGAGATTGATAAATCAAAAATTAATTTCAAAGAAAAATCCATTGTAAGTAATCTTCAAAATGGAGATGAAACCACTTCTCGTGTTCTTGCACTCTTTGATAAAGAAACAACAGATAAAACACTTCAAGATACGACAAAAGATAATGTGATTGCAGCTATTACAGATAATAAACCACAAGTAACCCTGAACGGAGATCATTTTGCGTTTGGCGATCAAAATATTGATTCTTCAGTAGCGAGTATAGGAGATATTCTTCCACCAGTTACACCGGAGGGGGAGAATGGTAATACGGAAAATACAGGGACAGAAAAACCGAAACCAACAGAACCAGAGAAACCAAAACCGCCGGTAGATCCGCCAGTAGATCCACCAACGGATCCAGAGAAACCAAAACCACCGGTAGATCCGCCAGTAGATCCACCAACGGATCCAGAGAAACCAAAACCGCCGGTAGATCCGCCAGTAGATCCGCCAACGG
>NZ_NADV01000002.1:42951-71734 GCF_003264175.1 Bacillus sp. SRB_331
ATCCAGAGAAACCGAAACCGCGAGTAGATCCACCAACGAATCCAGAGAAACAAACAGAGCCGAAGAAACCAACAAATCCAGAGAAGCCAACAGAATTAAATAAACAAGAGTCAAAATCAGATGTAACGGTTTAAAGGGGGATTCGCTTACCCATGTATAAGGATAAAATCTCAATTAAATATAAGTTAGCTGAAAAAAAAGTACTCATTCCATTGAGTACTTTTTTATTTGTTGGAATTTTTTTAATCGCTAATTTTTTACTCAGCTTATCTTTAGAGCTGATAGAAACAACATTTAGTGATTTATTACACCCAAAACCATTTCATATGGAGGTAGGATTTCTTTTTCGGATGCCAATTGCAGAACATCCAATTTACTACATGCTTGTTTTCCTTGTAGTAATTGGAACCATTGCAAGAACAGTATACAAACTCAAATCTTCCTTCAAAAATTTAAATAATCATGAGAAGGGATCTAGTCGTTTTACAACAGTTGAAGAGTTAAAAAAACAATACCGATCTGTACCAGATCGAGAGGAATCGTTTAAAGGTGGCGGTGGTGTTGTTATCTCTCGACTAGGTAATAAGGTATTTATTGATGATAGCCCTGTAAACAATTTAATCATTGGTACAACACGCTCTGGTAAAGGGGAAACTTTTGTATTTCCTACAATTGATGTCTATTCTAGAGCGGAACATAAGCCTTCATTAATAATTAATGATCCAAAAGGTGAAATTTTTAGTGCATCGAAAGAAACATTGGAAGAACGAGGGTATCACATTGAAGTTTTGAATTTATTAAACCCACTTGATTCTATGAGCTATAATTTGTTACAGCTTGTAAAAGATGCCTATAAAGATGGAGATTATTCAATAGCTCAATCACTATGTAAAACACTTTCTCACACCTTGTATTACAACCCAACCGTCAAAGATCCTTTTTGGCAAGAGTGCGCTATGAGCTTATGTAATGCCATGATATTAGCCATAACAGATAAATGTATTACGGAAGGAACAGAAGAAAAAATAACCATGTATGCAGTGGCTAACATGTTATCAGAACTTGGTTCGAAAGAAATAATGATAGATCCAGATGAACCACCAAAAAATGCATTAGATTTATATTTTGAGGGTTTACCATCAGACAGTGTTGCGAAAATGCAATATGCAACTTCTAATTTCTCGAAAGGGCAAGCAAGAGGCGGTATTTTTACGCAAACAATGAACGGTTTATCTATTTTTACATTTGATGAAATCGCCAAAATGACAGCGAAAAACAGTGTGGATTTAAAGAGAGTAGGTTTCGGGAAAGTAATAAAAGGGAAGACAAAGCCAAGAAAACGGGTAGAAATTGTATTCCCGGATGGTTCGAAAGAGTCTATAAAATCAGATATAACAGGACGTTTTGCATTGGATTATAAGCAAGTAGTAAAAGTCGGGGATACAATCCAATTGAATGAAAAGGGAAATGATAAAAAGAAAACATCTATTTCTATTACGAAAATAGATGAAAAGACGGGTCATACAGAGTTTAAAGTAGTAGAAGAAAATGAAGATATCCAGGTAACGACAATGGATTATTTCGATAAACCAGTTGCAATTTTTATGATTACACCTGACTATGATTCTTCAAATCATGTCATTGCTTCTATTTTCGTAAGACAGCTCTACTTCATATTAGCCAAGGGTGCATCCCTTGCTCGTGGTAATGAGTGTCATCGTGAAGTAGTATTTATTTTGGATGAGTTTGGCAACATGCCGAGTATAGAAGGAATGGCAACGTTAGCAACGGTTTGTTTGGGAAGAAATATCCGTTTTAATCTCATCATTCAAGCATATTCACAACTAAAAAACAAATATGGAGATGATGCAGATACCATTGATGGCAACTGTGGGAATACAATTTATATATTAACAAACGACCAACAGACAGCCGAAAGAGTATCGAAGAAGCTTGGGAACAAGACAATTAACACACTTTCCCGAAGTGGAAAAGGTCTCTCTACAGATAAAAACAAAACCGAAAGTCTAGATCAACGACCACTTTTAACACCGAATGAACTTATGAGTCTTAAAGAAGGAGAAACTACTGTTATTCGTGTAATAAAACGTCAAGATAATGAGCGGAAGCGAATTAGACCACGACCAATTTATAATACAGAAGAGACAGCCTTAAAATACAGATGGGAGTATTTAGGAGTAGAATTCGATACAGATAAATCTATTTTAGATATAGATATTGATTCCCTACATGATGATGTAGATCCTAAAAAACTTATTGTAGATTTCCTAGGAGAAAGAAAGGCAGAACAAACCCAAAAAGAACCACCACAGCCAGAACAGGAAACTTCTTCACCAGTAGAGCCACCGCAGCCAACAGAAGAACCTAAAATGATGGGGATTGATGAAGATATTCCAGAAGAGGCGTTCCAGCAGGAAGACAATCCATTTGATTCACTTTCTATTGAAAATTGGAAATCAAAAACGGTTATTGATTTTTTTGAATCTGATTTAGCGGTTTTGAAACTGGTTGATAAGTTCTTTTTAGAACAGTTAGGAAAGGCAATAGATGAGGTTAAAAATCAAGAAATGGGTGAGTTTTACAGTGAATTTCAAATGTTGGCTCACAATGACCATATCGACAAAGGTGTTTATCAAGCAGTTGAAAATAAGATTAATCGAAATTTACGTGATTTAGAAGAAAAGGAACACGTAACGAGTTAGAAAAGCACTCAAATAATTGAGTGCTTTTTTGAATCCAAACATAAAGGAGGAAGAGAGAATGTGTGTACCGATTATAACGGATAAAATGCAATTGATTTTAGATAGTTACTCACCATTCGTAACGGAAGAAAATGAGGTCATTCTTGGTTTAGAAGATGCGGTTCTTTTCCTTTCAGTAGATCGGGAACAAAAAGGGAAATTGATTATTCGTATTGACAGACTGAATGAAAGGGTGAATTGGACAGCAAAGGAAGTATTAGGGCAGTAATAAACAAGAGAGGAGGATAAATGGTGAAAGATGAAGAGATTTTAAAAACTATAGAAGCGTTCTCGGATTATCTTCAAGTAGGAGACATCGTGAATTATGTATTGCGTTGGCTAGGATGGTTCCTAATTGTAGGCTTATCTTTAGTTGTAGATGCTTTAGAAGGTGTCACAGATGCCATACTGGGGATTAAAGGATTCTTTAATTCACCAGAAATACAAAATTTTGTTGATATGTTATATCCATTGTTTGTCGTTCTTTTAGCCATATCGTTTTTATATATTGGCTACATGTTCATTATGAACAAACAAATGAACCGTTCTCAGATTATCATCAATATTTTTGTAACACTGAGTGTACTTTGTTTACTAAGTACTGGTATGACAAAGGTTGATAAGTTCACCGATGATGCCATAGCAGTTGTAAAATCAGAACAAAAAGGCTCTTTGAGTGATGAGATTATTAAGAAGAACATAACAGATATAGCAGTAATAGATGAAAATAAATGGAAAAAGAAAGAAGACATGAATCCGAAGAATCATATTCCAGAAAAAAACATCAGGCAGATAGATATTACTGAAAAAATAGATAAAGATTTTGAATTTGCAAAGGATAAAAAGTTATCAGATGATGGCCAGGAAATTTTGAAAAATAAAAGAGTAATGGATGGGTTAGGAGTTGCATCTTTAGCTGAATTGAAAGATGGATGGTTTGATTTCTTTCCGGAAAAATATTATCGCTGGCATTGGAACTTTTGGAATATATTCTTTACTTTACTGATAACAGGTGCAACGTTGTTATTGGTAAGTATTAAGTTAGCTAGATTATTTTATGAATTGGCATTTAACTATTTGTTAGCGAACATATTAGCACCAGCCGATGTTGCGAATGGTCAAAAGTTAAAAGCTGTATTATCCAATATCCTCAATATATTTATAGCGACGATTATGATATTCCTATCTTTGAAGCTATATATAATGGGAACGGCGTTTCTCCATGACAAATTAAATGGTGTACCGTATCTGATTGCATTAGCCGCATTTAGTATGGCAGTTCTAGATGGCCCGGCAGTCGTAGAAAGGCTATTTGGAATAGATATTGGATTAAAGAGCAGTTGGGGCATGTTAGCAGGTGGTTTCGCACTTGGTAAAGGAATTGGCGCTCTTGCAAATTCAAAACCAATGAAAAGTCTAGGGAATATGATTGGAAAAGGGGCGAAAGGTGCAGCGGAAGGAACTGGTGTTGCAGCGGCTAAAACGGCAAGTGCAGCAGCGATGGCAACAGGTGGCGTGGCTGGTCTTATAAGTGGCATGAAAAAAGGGAATGAGTCTGAAAATAAAGAGTCCTTGCAAGATCAAATGAAAAAAGCAGATCAGAAGAAAGCAAATGGAAATGATTTAGCAAAAAATGAAAAAGAAAAAGGTAACTTAAATAAGGAAGAAGATAAAAAGAATGGTGGCTCGCCATCTATTCAAGAAGATATGAAAAAAGAAGGGAACGAAAAACCAGAGGTAGCAAATGGGCAAGAATCGGGAACAACAAGTCTTCAAGATGAAATGAAAGAAGCTGGAAAAGCAAATGGAGCGAGTGAAGGAAGTCAAACAGCAGGAGGAGTAAGACAAGGAGCAAGTGAAGGGAACCCAACAGCAGGAACAGTAAGACAAGGAGCAAGTGAAGGAAGTCAAACAGCAGGAGGAGTAAGACAAGGAGCAAGTGAAGGGAACCCAACAGCAGGAACAGTAAGACAAGGAGCAAGTGAAGGAAATCCAACAGCCGGAACAGTAAGACAAGGAACAAGTGAAGGAAGTCAAACACTAGGAACGGTAAGACAAGGAGCAAGTGAAGGAAGTCAAACACCAGGAACAGTAAGACAAGGAGCAAGTGAAGGAAGTCAAACACCAGGAACGGTAAGACAAGGGGCAAGTGAAGGAAATCCAACAGCAAGACCAGTATCAAGTGGAAGTAATCCGGCACCAGTTGAATCGCCAAGATCAGTGCCAAGTGGAGGAAGCCCGGCACCAATGGAAACAGCAAGACCAGTATCAAGTGGAAGTAATCCGGCACCAGTTGAATCGCCAAGATCAGTGCCAAGTGGAGGAAGCCCGGCACCAATAGAAACACCAAGACCAGTATCAAATGGAAGTAATCCGGCACCAATGGAAACATCAAGACCAGTACCAAGCGGAAGTAGCCCGGCACCAATGGAAACATCAAGACCAGTACCAAGCGGAGGAAATCCGGCACCAGTAGAAGCATCAAGACCAGTACCAAGCGGAAGTAGCCCGGCACCAGTAGAAACATCAAGACCAGTACCAAGCGGAGGAAATCCGGCACCAGTAGAAACATCAAGACCAGTACCAAGCGGAAGTAGCCCGGCATCAGCCGACATCGTAACGGTGACACATAGTAGCCCGATTATTCCTTATGAAAGTGATAAAGAAGTGGCGGCAAGTAGAAGTCAGGAAACACGGACATTAGGACAATATACAACAGATAAAGTTAAACATACGACATCATCCATGAAACAAAAGGTAAGAGGAGTGCAAGAACGGATTCATAATTCTGAAACGGTACAGAATACAAAGCGTTTTTATCAGATGGGGCAAAATACGGGTAAAAGTTGGAGAGATATAGTGAACAAAAATAAAAATAATACGGATAAAAAATAAGCGTAATCGTACGCTTATTTTTTATTGTCGAAAAGGAGGGAATCCCGATGAGAAGCTATCGGATTCCGAAGGAAATCAGTACAGAATTACGGATTAATAAAGTGCTTTATTTAATAGATTTCTTTTTATTAATTGGTTTATTAGTTGTAACGATGATTCTTAGGAATTTCGTACATGATTCCTTTCAGTTACCATTTGTTATTTTCATGGCAGCTATTGCAATTATCATGATATGGCGACCAAGTACGAATCCTCAAAAACGAATGTATGAAGTGTTGATTATTACATTGCTAAGAAGAAAAGGTGCATATTGTGCCATTGATAACGATCAATAAGGGAGGGATCACATATGGCGTTATTTAGTGAAAAAGATGTAGAAAAAGAAAAACCGAAACAAATAGAAAGACCGAAGAAAAAGGCATTTCGTTTTAATGAAAAAAATGTAAAGGAATCACTTTCTGAACCAAAAGAAATTGTTAAGGTAGTACCCAAAGAAAAGAAAGAGGAAGAAAAAACAAAAGTAGAAACAAAAGTAAAAAAACAGAAAAAAGAAAAGCCGAAGAAAGATGTTTTGAAAAAGAAAAAACCAAAACTTTTAGGCTTTTTATCTAGAAAAAAGAAAGAAGCACCACCAAAGGTAAAGAAAAGTATTGCGGAAATTATGCAAATCGTAGACATGACGGAGGATGGAATATTTGAGCTGAAAAATGAGGAGTTTTTAGAAATTCTTCAAGTAGAAGGTGACGATATGTTCTCTAAGAATAGCGATGAACAAGCATTTGTTATTTTCTCACATGCGTATTTTTATCAAGCCTACAAACAGTCCATTAAACTTGTTTTTTTAAACTTCCCATGTCAAACAACCGAACAGCAACGATATATTGAGAAGAAAATTAAAGAATGTACCAGTCCTTTGTATGAACGAATTTTAAATCAAAAGTTAAAAGAACTTCAGTTTTTAGAATGGGGCAGAACCAATCGTGAAGCCTTCTTATTTATTTACGGAGAAACAGAATTAATCGTAAAAGAACGTGTAGATGCAGCAAAGCGATATATCAAACGCTCTACTGAACTATTAGAGGTGGATGAAGAGAAAAAGTTAGAGCTTATGTTTAAATTGTTTAATCAAAATGCAAAATTAGGAACGAAAAATATATGGTAGTAAGGGGGAAACAATATGTTTGCGTTCAAAAGTAAAAAATCCAAAAAGGAAAAACAAGAGGAACTAAAAAAGAAGAAAGGTTATAACCCTTTTTTAGTGGCTAGGGTTCAGCCACAAGGGGGAATCAGTTTTAAAGAAAGCTATGTGCAAACAGGTGATGGATTTGCTACTTGTATTCATGTTTTTGACTATCCAACAGAAGTAAATGATTTTTGGTTAGAGCAAATTATGAATATGCCAAATGTGATCACAACATTAGATGTAATGAGTGATGATCGAAAAGAAGTTGTTGAATCTATTAATAAATCCATGAGTGAACAAAGTGTTCGGCATGATACAGCAAAGGATAATATAGATCGGATTGATGCAAAAAATGAATTTTTAGAGCTGGAAGCTCTCTATACGGATTTGAAACAAGGTGAGGTCATGAAACGTATTCATATCCGTATCTATGTTTCCGCTAGAACTTTAGATGAGTTAGAAAAACAAGTAAAAGAAATCATGGAAACATTAGAGTCTTATAATTTTCGAGGAGCTGTCTTTTTAAATGAACAAGAGTATGAATGGGATGCACTCGTAACGAGCTTTGATACACAAAAAAATTATGTGAACCGAAGAAAAGGAAAAGAAATTCCGGCAGTCAGTTTGGCTGGTGGATGTCCATTTCACTATTCTTATTTAAACGATCCATACGGTACGTATTATGGAACAACGAAAACAAAAGGAAATGTTATTTTTGATATTTTTTATAAAGACGAACAAAGAAAGTTTTATAACGGTGTAATGATTGGAAAGCCTGGTGCTGGAAAATCAACATTACTAAAAAAGAAATCAGTAGACTATGCAAGTAAAGGTCATTTTATTCGTATTTTTGATATTGTAGGTGAATTCGAGGAAACAGTACGTGATCTGAACGGGAAAACAATTGCATTAGATGGTTCGCAAGGTCAAATTAACCCACTTCAAGTATATAAGACAGCAGAACTTGAAGAAGTTAGTTTCACTCAACATCTATCTAAACTGACAATTTTTTATCGATTCATTGCGCCAGAAGCAAAAGATGATGAAATTAAAGAGTATGAAAATTTGCTTCGAAAATTATATATTCGTATGGGATTATGGAATGATAAAAAAGGAGCAACAAATGAAATTACAACAAGAAAACCAAATGAGTATCCCATTTTCTCAAACTTTTTATCTTTTGTTCGTGATGAATTATATGAGAATGTAGAAAATAGAAAACACCATGAGAATTTAGGAGAAAGCAGAAAACATCGTTTAGAGTTGATTGAATTAAATCTTGTAAATTTAGTAGAAGCATATGCACAATTATTTGATGGTCATTCCACTATTGAAAACTTTAAAAAAGAACAAGTTGTATCGTTTTCCTTACGAAACATTTCAAATTTTAAACCGGAAGTATTCCAAGCGCAAATTTTTAATGTTTTTAATTTAATATGGGATGAAATGATATCCAATGGTGCGCCACAATTAGAGGCATATACTAAGCAACAACTTGCTTTTGAAGATGTAATTCGTTATTTCATTATTATTGACGAGGCGCATCATATCATAAACACGAAAAAAGAAAGCGCTCATGCTTTACAATTTCTAACTAAATTTAGCCGAGAAGATCGAAAGTATTTTGCAGGGCTTTTATATGCAAGTCACACGATTCGAGATTTTGTACCGGAAGGATCTTCACAAGAAATGATTGATGAAATTAAAAAGCTATTTGAACTTACACAGTACAAATTTATCATGCAGCAAGATAATAACAGTTTAGATATGTTACGAAAAGTATTTGCAGGACAGTTAAGTGAAAGTGAGATTGCAGCGATCCCACATTTACCAACAGGAGATGTCATTTTAAGTATTGGGGCTGTAAAAAACATTCATTTCCATGTAGAAGTAACAGACGAAGAATTGATGTTATTCGGGGGAGGTGCTTAATACCATGCATCTAGTTTTAAAGATTATACCAAAGAAATGGCTCATCACTTTAGCGTTAATTGTGATGGGTCTTTTTTCTTTTCTTTTACTTGGAGTTATGAGTATTTTTATTACGGCAATGGGTGGAGAGAGTGGAACAGACACAGGTGCAGGTGATATTACGTATACAGGTGAAGGGCAAGTGATGAATGTATCACCCGAAGTTTTGAAATGGGAACCTACGATTCGGAAGCATGCAAAAGCCTTTGGTGTGGAACCGTTTGTCGCTTTAATGCTTGCTCAAATGATGCAAGAAAGTGGAGGGCGTGGCAGTGATCCGATGCAATCATCGGAGGGTGCTTTTAATACGAAATATTGTAAATCACCAAACTGTATTACAGATCCAGATTACAGTATTTGGGCTGGTGTACAGGAGTTTAAACATGCGATAGAAAGAGCCGGAGTAACGAGTCCTGGTGACATGGATCATATCAAAACAGCCCTCCAAGCGTACAACTTCGGAACAGGTTTTTTTGATTTTGTTGGTGCAAATGGTGGCAAGTATACGAAAGAATTAGCAATTAAATTTTCACAACAACAGTATCAAAAAGTGAAGCATACAGGAATGTATCATTGTTTAAGACCGGAAGCCGTTCCATTTGATGCGTGCTACGGCGATATCTTGTACGTTGACGCAGTTTTGAAATATTATCAGCCGGGTACTGTCGTTTCTGGTGGAGGAGGAAATCCAGGAAGTGGAGGAAGTAGTGGTTCAAAAGTTGCCGATGTAGGTCGCCAATGGATAGGGCGTTCTACCTATGTATTTGGTGGAGGACGTAACATAAATGATATTGCAAGAGGGATTTTTGATTGTAGTAGTTTTGTACGTTGGGCATTCGAACAAGTAGGGATGTACACCAGTCCGATAGGAGCTGTAAGTACGGAAACATTAAATAAAATCGGTACAACAGTATCAGCAAATGATATGAAACCGGGTGATGTTATTTTCTTTGATACCTACAAACATGACGGACACGTTGGCATTGTAATTGATAAAAATACTTTCATAGGATGCCAAACGAATAAAGGTGTTTCTATTGAAGATTTAAATAATCCGTATTGGAAAAAAGTCTTTTCTGGTCATGTAAGAAGGTTCTAAAAACCGAAAGAATAGGAGGCTGAAAGAATGAAAGATAAACGAAAATCTTTGTTTATTGTGTTTGTCATTTTAGTTGTAGGTGTGACAGCTTTTAATATCTATTTGAGCAAAAAATCAATGAGTGATGGCAAAGAAAAACAGTTAAAACTTTCAAATGAATTACTAACAAAACAAAATGAAGATTTAAAAAGACGACTTGATAAGGTGCTTCCTTCCGCACAAGAACAGCAGAGAAGGGCGTACTTATCGACAGCCGAAACGTTTATACAATTATCATTTCACCGAGAAAAAGAAGGGTACAGTGAGCGAAAAGAAAAGGCAAAATCCATTATGAGCGAAGAACTTTTACAACAATTCTATCCGACTGACAAATACGAATTAGGAGATACGTATAAAACAAAACCAATAGAAATGAAGTTTTATTTACAAGAAAATGTACCCGATAAAGAGGAGGTAAATGTGCTAGCTGAATTTATAAATGTCACGACAGATCCAACGCAAAATCGAGAAGAAAAAGTAAACAATGTGTTGCGAATCATCATAAAAAAAGAAAAGGAAACATGGCGAGTTACAAGTGTGGAAGAGTTAAATATGAAAGTTTTATAACGAAAAAGGTGGGGTGAGAGTGTGATAGGTGCAATTGGTAAGAAGAGTGAAAGAATCAATCTAAGAAAAAATAAGTCGTGGATCTACTTAACAATTATCAGCTTTCTATTTTTGGGTTTTTTCGCTTTCTTGACATCTAAAATTTACATGCCAAACGATGAAAAACTATTCCATACAGAGACAAATAAAGTAATTAAGTTGTCGGGTATGGGGAAATTGATTGTAGAACAAAGGGAATACAATCCACACAAAAACTTTATACAAATTCGCTTTCGAATAGAAGGATATGAGGAAACAGGATTTACATTTAAGGCACAAGAAAAAGCAAAGTCTGGTGTTCAATTACCTGTCAAAGTGTTATATGAAGAGAACGGAAATTATGTGGTAGAAGTAAAAGAGTTATCTCCGAATTGGGGAGCGTTAGCTTTCGATATTTACAATAAAAACGGTGAAAAAGAACAAATGGATATTCGTAAATTCACGCAAGATGTTAACGAATATGAAGAAGAAAATGCAGCAACAAAAAGTCCGAATAAACTTGTTCAGTCGATTTTTACCGATCAAAGAAAAACAAAAGCAAATGATGAATTGTTAGCTGAAGATAAAAAAACATATGAGCTAGATTTTATAGAAAGAGACAAAAAAGATATAGAAACAAAGATAAAAAATTATGGGAAAGCAATCAAACTGGAAGAAGAAAGTGCGAAGACAGTTTATGAGAAAGTAAAAGAACTAAAAGATGAAATGAAGTACCAAACCGATGCGGAAAAAACGGAAACGCAATCGAAAATAGCATCCTTAGAATCTAAAATAAAATCATCAGAAAAGAACGTTGAATTGTTTAAAGGGGAACAAAAAATTGCACGAGATAAAATCAAAAAGTTAGAGCAAAAGGCACAAGAAATTAATAAAAAGTGAAAAAAGTTATGTGGTCAGTGAGTACTCACCAGTGAAATTTGAGTACTCACTGAGTGCTCATTTGGTGTTTTTTGTATCGTCAGTGAGTACTCATCAGTTTGATTTGTGTCATCAGTGGGTACTCACCTTGGATGTTTTCTTGTTCCCATCGTTTTGCTAGGCTCCGCCTAGCTTCACACCTTAGGTGGGAACAAAAACCCCTTATGCTCTTCTCACTATTTTTTGATCTCTACCCACAATTGCAGAAAGGAGAGGGGAAAGTGGAAATCAGAATTAGAGAAGTAGATCCAATTGCCGTAAAGAAAATAGATGAAATTGCGAAGAGGAAAGGATTATCCAGGCAGAAATTTTTGAAAGACCAAATTGAAATGCTGGCATTTTTTCAGCAACAAAATAAAAGGGAAATGGAATTAGAAAATCTTGTTGAAAAGAACATCCATATGATGAGTGATTGTTATAGCGAAATGAAAAAAATGAATGAGTTTATTCAAATGATGATGCAGGATGATGAAAATGAGTAGTACGGTTCCTGTTCAGTCTTCCGTCACACCAGGTGTTGTTTTAAAAACGAAGTTTGTGTTACCAAGTTCAGACGCCTTTCAAAACTATATTGATTATGTAGATCGGGAGGAAGCGAAAAGTGAAGTGAAGCTGAATCCGAAAATGTTTGAAACGTATCAAGACTATATGGGGAATTCAGAAAAGACATCGGCACTATTTACGGAACATGCAAATCGTTTAACAGAAAGTGAAAAAAAGTCCTTAAAGGAAATGTTTAAAACCGCTCATGAGAATGGAAGTATCATGTGGCAAGATGTCATTTCTTTTCATAATCCCTGGTTAGAGAAACAAGGGATGTATGATAAAAAAACAAAAACGTTGGATGAAAAAAAGTTAATGGATGTAACACGGCTTGCGATGAAGGAAATGCAAAAAAGAGAGGGATTGGAAAAAAGCTCTATCTGGTCGGCAGCCATTCACTTTAATACGGATAATATTCATATTCATGTGGCAACTGTTGAACCATTTCCAACGAGAGAACGTGGTAAAAGAAAACCAAAAACATTAGATGCGATGAAGGGGAAAGTCGTAAATAATCTGTTAGATCGTAAGCAGGAGCAAAAACAAATTAATGATCTGATTCGAAACAATATGGTGGGAAGTAAAAAAGAGGATTCCGTTTTTGATTGGCGCAATCAACATCTGAAACCATTGTTTTTACAAATCTATAAACAGTTACCAAGTGATAAAAGACAGTGGCAATATAGCTACAATACGATTCAACCATTAAAGCCGGAAATTGATGAATTAAGCAGTCGATATATTCAACATCATCATAAAAAAGATTACGATCAGTTTCTCCAAAAGTTAGATAAAGAAGTGAAAGTTTTTAAAGAAGCATATGGGGAAGGAAAGTATGATAAGAAGCAATATGAAAATTACAAGACGAATAAAATGAATGACTTGTATAAAAGAATGGGTAACGCCTTTTTACAAGAAATGAAGGCATATGATAAAGAACAAAAGAGAATCCATCACATGAAAAAATCAAAGCCGTTTCAAAAATTTCAACAGAATGTATCTATTCAGTATTCTATGAGGAAAGTGGAACGTGCTTTTAAAAGTGAATATGAAAGCTGGAAGAACCAAAAGTATTATGAGCGTATGCAAAAAGAAAGTGCTTATCAAAATGAAAGGGGTTATTAAATGAGTACAATTAGAAGGCAGGTAACGATGGATCAAGCGACAGAGGATTATATAAAGGATTATATGGAGGAACACGGAATTCGATATACAGGGGAAGCAATGGGAAGAATTTGCAAGGAGCATGAAGCAGCAAAAAGCACAGAATGGTCACTAAATTATATAACGGAAGTGGTAACGAATAACTTGTACGATGTGTTAAAGAGTGAGCTAACAAAAATTCGTCTTGGTGCAAACAGTGCGGATCGAAATACACAAGTCTTAATTGAATTAATGAATGGATACTTTTTTGCTAACGACTTGGATTTAGAAAGTATCATTACAACAGATAAAATAGAAGTCGGTGGCGTGAAGATAGCAAAAGAAGTCGTAGCGGAACGAATTAGTCATGCAAGACAAAAACGTATAGATCATGAGGCATCAAAGAACAATGTAACGTAGGCTACATTGTTTCTTTTTATAAAAAAATGGGAGGTTATTAGGATGTTATTATTTCATGAAGATATCGCATTAGGAGTCATTAAAGAGGTTGGAGAAGGTGAACTCTTTTTACTTGTAAAAGATGAAGAACTAACAATCAAAATTACACGAGAACAAGAGGAAGAACTTGCAGTTCATGTTATGAATCAAGAGAATATGTTAGTTCCGGTTAACGTAAAAACACATACGCTTTTCTTTGATACAACGGAAAGATGGAATGAAGAAGACATGGAGGAATTGCAAAGGGCTAGCGAAAGAGTAGGAGAAGACCATGAGTAAAAATTATAAGAAAAAGTATCAAACAAAATTACCAGAAGAAAAGAAAGAAGCGGTGCAAGCTTTAACAAAAAAGATGGAAAAAAGCATAGAAGGCTATTTTCGTACACCAGGAGATTTGAAAGATTATTTATCGTTCATGGCAAAATTTTATCACTATTCACCATCTAATATTTCATTAATACAGAGTCAATTCGAGGGAGCCAGGGCAGTGGGTTCCTTTTCTTTTTGGAAAGAAAAAGGGTTTACGGTTAAGAAGGGTGAGAAAGGAATCCAGATCCTTGTTCCAAACAGAACTGTAGCAAAATTTAAAGACAAAGAAGGCACTTGGAAAACAGTAACTAAAGCAAATGAGGAAGAGAAAAAGCAAATTGAATCTAAAAGCGTAGAAGTGAAACCTGGTCGTTTATATTTTGCTGTCGGCCATGTGTTTGACGTGTCTCAAACAAACGCAAAAGCGGAAGATCTACCTCGTATTTTTCCGAATCGTTGGCTAGAAGGAAGCGTAAAAGATTATAAGAGTTTGTACAGAGGGATGGAGGCTGTTGCGGAAAAGAACGGTGTGAAAATTATTGAGCCGAAGCAAGAACTTGGGGTCGCAAAGGGGGTTAGTTACACCTTAACAAAAGAAGTTGCCCTGAATCCACGGAACAGTGAATTGCAAAATGTGAAAACCCTTCTTCATGAACTTGCCCATGCCAAACTTCATACAGCAGAAACACATATGACTTACACAGCACCAGAAAAAGAGTTTCAAGCAGAAATGACCGCTTATGCCGTTTCTTCTTATTTCGGAATTGATACAAGCGAATATTCGTTAGGTTATTTAGCGAGCTGGACACAAGGAAAAGAAATGAAAGATAAAACGAAATTATTGAAAGAAGTGCATGAAACTTCGATTGAATTTATTGAAACAATTGAAAACACATTAGAAAAGGAAAAAGAAAAAATAAATGAAAAAGAGGTGGAAGGTATGGCAAATAAAAATGAAAAACAGGATGAAAAAAATATTTTATTGGTCGAATATATGAGTTTAAGTAAGACGACACAAGAGCTTGTTTCCGTTACAGAGTTAAGGGAGCAAGTAGATAGAAACCGAGCGTTTGAGCCTGTAGAAGGTGGAGAACAATTGAGTGATAAAGAATTTATAGAGGCATTTAACGTGGCAAATCAAGAAAAATATGCAGCACTAAATCAGAATGACATTACTCGTCCAACTATGTTAATTCAATGGAGTGAAAATGAAAATTTTACAAGTAATCAACTGATTCCATTTGGAGAAGCAAATGAAAAAATGTCTGAAGTCATTTCAAATATTGAAAAAGCAAAAGAGGAAGCAAGAGAAAGAGATGAATACGTACCATATGATAAAACTCGTTATCATATCGCCATTCCAAAAGAAGTAGATAGGGATTTTGGGAGAATGGAGCTTGTGAGTATGGATCGTTTGGATCTTGGAGATGGAGACTACAAGACACCGTATGAACAAGTATTAAACGAGAAAAGATATCTATCGGATGAAGTGAAACAAGCGTTACGAGATGAAGTAGTGAATTATAGAAGTAACAAAGAAATGCCAATGGAAAAAGCACATGAAAATACATTAGAAAATATAAAAGAGACACCCAATCATTTAGTTACAATTGAAGTGTTAGATAAGGATATGCAGGATGAGGAAGTAGCTAGAATACACATGATGGACGGTGTGACAAAAGAAATCAACCATTTATCAATATGGAATCCTGATAAATCTGATCGAGAAGACTTATATGTTTCTTTAATGGAGAAAAACGGTAATCGAGAAAATGTCTATTTGGACAACATTTTGAAGCCAGATTTATATGAAAAAGTTCAGAATTCCATCTTTGACGGAAAAGGCAATCAATCGTTTGTTGTATATGAAAAGGATGCGAAAATGAGTCTAGATGAAATAGTAAAAGATGAGCGATATGGAATTTTAGTTAATAAGGCAGAGGAACAAAAAGATTACTCATTTAATGAGAAAGAAGTGGAATTGTATAAAGAAATGAAGAAGGAGGGATATGCATCTATTGCTTCTTTAGATCAACAAATTCAACCTTTAAAAGAAAATGAGTCAGCTACTTTAAATAAGGATTTAAGCCGGAAATACGAAGCATACAGACGTTCACAATATGAAGAAACACCAGATGATATTGATAGTATTGTCACTCGTGTAAAAGCTGAAGAGCGGTATTATACAACAAAGTATGTCTCGATTGATAATGAGCTGGTAAGCCAGGGACACGTTGTGAAATTAGAAAGCCAGGTGGATGAGAAGCTTGGGAAAGAGGGAATTACAGTCAATCAATCTACAACATCAAGTGAATTAGATATGGATAAGAAATACCAGCCATTAAACGGGAAACAAATTGATAGTAAAGAAAAAGATAAGGAACCGGAACCTATTACCCCAGGCCATGTAGAGCAGCCAAAGGCTACAAAAAAATCAAGTAGGAAAAAAGAAACAATGGAAATGGAACGTTGAAAAATTATATAACAGGCAAAACAGATTGAATCATTTTTTGTTACTCAATTGAGAAAACGGAAAGTGATTTTTTTATGTCTAGAAATGGAAGAGGGTACATGTAAAAGCCCTCCTTCCTGTTTTTAGAACGAAAGGAGCGAAAGAGAATGGGAAACATTGTGGAAATCGTAGACATTGATTACAAGGGCGTTTGGGCAGAAAAAGGAGATCCCAAAGAGCTTATTTTTATTTCGTTATCTAACGAAGAAATTCAAGCCGTACGTGAAATGTTGTCGGAACAAAAACCATTATATGTGTTCTTACAGAAGGAACTAGAATGGAAGGTCATGTCATGAATGTATGGCTGTTTGCAGGCTGTATGTTTCTTGTAGCAGTCTTTTTGAACACGTTGTTATTATTCGGTCACAGAATGATAACAACGTGGAGAAATAAGAAATGGAAGCGTGAAAATGAAATTGCAGATTAATAGGAGGTACTACTTATGGGGAAAACATTGTTTATTGCAGAGAAGCCGAAGGTAGCTGTTGAATTATTAAAATCACCTAGATTTAGAAACTCGCAAAAATATCCAGGAAGTAAGCCATATTATGGCTACTATGAAAATGAAAATTACATTATTAGTTGGTGCCGAGGGCATTTATTAGAACTAAAACATCCAGAGGAGATGGACGAGAGATACAAAGAATTTAAATTCGAACATTTACCAATTATTTTGGAGCCGGAATATAAAGTGAAATCGGATAGTCTCGAACAAGTTCAAATATTGGTTAAGTTGTTAAATCGCCCCGATGTAGACCATGTGGTCAACTCCTGTGATGCAGATAAAGAGGGTGAGCTTATCTATCGAGAGATATATCAACATGCAAGTGTGAACAAGCGAGAATCCCGTCTTTTTATCTCTTCTTATGAGGCCGCAGAATTAGAGGGGGCTTTGAACCGATTAGAACCAGGAGCAGACTATGACGGGCTTGCTCAATCCGCTAAAGCAAGGCAATACCTGGACTATATTCTAGGAATTAATGTTACGAGAGGTTGTACATCGAAACTGGCAAGAAACCAATTCTTATTGGCTTCCGGTCGTGTTCAAATGTGTATCTTGAATGAAATCCGTCAAAGGGAAATTGCTATTCAAAATTATAAAGAACAAACCTACTACAATTTAAAGCTACTAACGGAAAACGGTTTATCACCAGTAATGAAAACAGAAGATCAACTGATAGATCCATCGCCACTACAAAAGCTTGGAGATAGCTTGAAAGGAACAGATGTAATCGTAACGGAATTTAAAGAAAGTACGAGAAAAAAGAAACCAAAATTATTATATAACCTAACGGATATCTACAAAGATGCTCATGCCAAAATGAAGATAAATGCGGAAACAGCAAAAAAACATATTCAGAGTTTGTATGAAGAAGGCTTTATTACTTACCCTCGTTCTTCATCTAGGCATTTACCTACAGAACAAGTGGAACGAGTGAAGGAAGTAATGGCAGCATTAGAAAAAAACGCCTATGCAAATCTCGTACAACAAGTAATCCCATCTTCTATTACAAAAAAACACACTACATTTAATGATGAACTAGTCAGTAGTCACTTTGCCATCATCCCAACAACAAAATTATATGTCGGGACCAACCGAAATCCATTAGAAAAACAGTTATATGACTTAATTGCAAAACGATTTATCGGGAATTTTATGAAACCAGCAATCTACCTGGTAAGAGAAGTACACTTTATAGATCAAGAGGGCAACACATATAGTACAAAAGAAAAGATCCTACAAGAGAAAGGGTTTCTAAGTGTGTTTCAAGAGGATATAGAAGAGGGGTCAGTTGAGGCATTTCAAACACCCGTTTTACAGGAGGGAGATTCTTTCAGAATCGTTCAGTATGACTTGATTGAGTCCCGAACAAAGAAACCGGCCTTTCATACGGAAAGTTCCATTTTAACCTTTATGGAAACGGCAGGACGTAAATTGGATGATGAACATTTGAAAGAACTCATGAAAGGAAAACGGATTGGGACAGTCGCAACGGAAGAAACATTTATCCCGAAACTGTTAGAGCGAAGCTATATTGATGTTACCAACAATCAGATTCAAACCACTAATATTGGTCGTGTGTTTATAGATGCTTTTCCGGTAGATGAAATCAAAAATCCATCTTATACGGCTGAAATGGAAGGGATGATCTACATGATCGAAAAGAATGAAATGAAATATGAGGAATTTGTAGAGAAGACAAATACGTTTGTAAAGGATACTGTAGAGCAACTAGGCGCAATGGATGATAAGGTGTCCGATAGCATCATTAATACCTGGAATCAGCAGATTGAGGTGTGCAAATGCCCTTGTAGAAAAGGAAAAATCCTTCATAAAGGTAATTTCTATGGGTGCAGTAATTATCCAGAATGTGAAATTTCCTTACCAAAGAAAATTAAAGAAAAAGCGATTCCGGAGGCGCAAGCGAAAAAGTTGTTTGAGGATAAGAAAACAGATCTTCTAAAAGGGTTTAAGTCCAATGAGAAAGAGTTTTCCGCTTATTTAGTGTTACATGAAGGGAATATCAAATTTCAGTTCCCAACACAAGAGGAGCTGTCATTTGGTAAATGCCCAAAATGTAAAAAAGGAGAAATCCTTCATCGTAAAACGTTTTATGGATGCACGGAGCATAAAAACGGATGTGATTTTATGTTACCAGCCAAGATGAAAGGGAAAGCAATCCCTGGTAATCAAATGAAAAAGCTGATTCAGTATAAAACAACTGATTTTATAAACGGTTTTCAAGGTGAAAAGGGAGAATTCACGGCAGCTATCTATATGGAAGCGGATGGAGGTCTGAAATTCCGTTTTCCAACAACTGAAGATCGTACAATTGGCAAATGCCCACTATGTAAAAGTAGAGTTCTTGTAGGAAAAAGTAATTACTTATGTGAGCGATACAAAAAGGGCTGTGACTTTATCATTTTTGGTACATTCTCTGGTAAAAATCTAAGTAGTAACCATGTGAAAAAGTTATTAGAAAAGAATGTGACGGATCAAATCAAAGGGTTTATCTCAACCAAAAACGGGAAGAAATTTGACGCTCGTTTATCATACAGCGTACAGGAGAAGCGAATAAAATTCTTATTCGGCAAATAAAAATTAAATGTATCAACTATAAGTAGCAAAAGAGGACTAGGAAACGGAATAGTCCTCTTTTTTATTTCATTTTATAGAGTAAAGGGGGGATTCCGTAATGGCACATGTCAGTACGGAGGATGCGATGAAAGCAAGAAAAGTTGACTTGATTTCATATCTGGAAGCAAAAGGAGAAACGTTTAAGAAAGAAGGAAACTATTATCGTCATACGGAACATGACAGTCTCATCATTAAAGGGAATCAATACGCCTGGAATAGCCGTGGCGAAAAGGGATATGGAGCGATTAGCTTTGCGATGATGTACTATGACATGACATTCCCTCAAGCCGTGATGGACATTCAGAAGGGGGACTACAAAGAATTTGATCGTTCGAAAGCTGAAGAGGAACGTAAAAAAGAACAGCAGCCATTTATCTATCCAAAACACTTAGAGGTGCCAAAACAAACAGAGATCAAGCGATACTTAATTGATGAACGGAAAATAGATCCTCGCTTGGTGAACTGGTTGATTAAAAAGGATCTCATCGTCCAGGATAAGAAAAATAATGTAGTGTTCAAATGGAGGGAAGAAGGCGGCAAAGGGCAAGTAATTGGAATGAACCGTCAAGGTACGGTCAAAATGGAGAATAAAAGGGGAAGCTTTAAGCAAATTGTCCCGAATTATGAAAAAATCAATGCTGGTTTTACGGTTGATGTGGGTAAGCCGGATAAGATTTATTTTTATGAAGATCCAATCGACATGTTATCTCATTGGAGTATCAAGCAAAATAATATTCAAAACGCTCGACTGGTTTCTATGCATGGATTGAAGTCAAAAACAGTGATTCAATCTTTAATGGATGCGAAAAAAGAAGGGCACGATATTAAAGAGGTCATTATGGCAGTTGATAATGATAAGGCTGGGAGAGACTTCATTCAGACAATGAAATGCTTTGTAGATCTTAAAGAGGATATTCCAACGAATGAAAAAGAAGATTGGAACGATGTCCGGAAGAAACAAGTGAATGAGCAACAGGCAAAAGAAACAGCACAACCAAAGAAAATGAAACCAATTAAAGAGGTGGAGAGAAGTGTCTAATCTACCAGAAATGCCAAACATATTACAGATTTTGATGTATGGTTTTATCCTTTATGTTCTTTTTCGTATTTGTAAATTTATGTACCGGAAGATCCAGGAGCGGAGAATATTAAAGCGAATGGCTAAGTCTGGTATTCGCTATATAGACAAAATGGACGGACATCAATTTGAAGTGTACCTAAAGGCTCTCTTTCGAGAGTTGGGTTATTCTCCAACAGTCACAAAGCAGTCAAATGATTTCGGAGCAGATCTGGTATTGAAGGGAAAAAATCGTATTGTAATCCAGGCGAAGCGCTACGGGATGAAAAATAGAGTCGGCATCAGTGCAGTACAGGAGATATATGCAGCACAAGCCTATTACAAGGCACATGAGGGCTGGGTTGTAACAAACAGCGTGTATACAAGGCAAGCAAAAGAATTAGCGGAAGCTTGTCATGTAAAACTAATAGATCGTGTAGAACTTCAGAAATTGATTAATAAAATCAATCCCGAATATTCGGCTGAAGATGTGTATCAAGGGGTAAAACCTGCAGAACGGAAATGTCCAACATGTAAACATGATTTAGTGGTTCGTAATTCAAATAAAACAGGAAATAAGTTTTTTGGCTGTTCACAATATCCCACATGTACACATACAGAACCAATTCATACATGAGCTGTGATGAAAATCCGGCTCTTTTTTCATTTGTTTAAAGAATACATGAAAAAAATCAGTTTAACTAAAAAATGACCCTTCAGATTTTGTTGTATGGGGGTTTGATGGAGTTGTTAATACAATAAGTCGTATTTGTTATAGAAACGCATGTAAAGGGAGAAAGGGAATTTAAATGCGTTTTTAACTTTTTTAGAGAAAATAAAAAGGGTAGTCATTATTTACGACTTAACCCTTTGTCTACGATCTGACGAATTGCTTCATTTCGATTCTTCAGCTTATTTTCATGCCAATAATTTTCTATTTGTTCCACTTGTTCTTTTGTAAAAGTAACTAAAATTTGAGTGTACTTGTCTTTATTAACAGCCATATAACATCCTCCTCTATAAAAAAATTATAAGTTATATAACTTATATTGACAACCAGAAAAATGAGTAATAGAATAGTTATATAAGTTATATAACTATATTGAGGAGGTTATTACATGGAACGGAAAGTTAAAAAGATGATGGCTGATCTTCAATTTATTATGAATCATGGTCAAATAAGTGTAGATTTTATGGATTTAGGCTATAAAAGAATGCTTTTTAGTGCATTAGAAGCTACCGGAAAACAGTTTAATGTGCATACCAATGAACATAATGAAACAACCTTGTTCTTAGAGTTAGTTTAGTAAATTTACGCAATGAGGAGCTGTTAATGATGGAGCAGTTAACTATTTTTGACGTAATGGATGAAACTAAAAATAAGCTTTATGAGGTATTAGAGAAAAATGGATTAAATTATAAAATTCATAAATACTATTTATATTCGAATTATGAAGGGGCTGTTCAGTATTATTATATAAGAACAACTGATAATACAATTATTGATTTGTGTATCTCTGATTTTCCAGAAATCTTCGTTGTCCATGAAGGGTTTAGCGATAAACAAATTAGAAATATTTACAACTGGAACTTATAAGCTATATAAATAACAAATTTAATTATTGGAGGAATGAAAAATGAAAATTGGTGTATCTGAGTGGAAAGCATTGAAAAAAGAGACAAAGTTAAAGCTATTACGCTATGCGATGTTAGAAAGTAAGTATAAGTATGCAAAATAAAAGCTCTTCATTTGCAAAAGCAAACAAAGAGCAAAGTCATGAGTGACCGTCTAGGAAAGAAATTGGCGGATTTCTTTCCTCTATATTTTAACATAACATATAAAAAGATGTAGATAAGGAGCGTGTATAATGGAAGAAGGTCGTATTTCCTTTCAGCAAAGGTTTAAAGAATTTCTTGTTATGATCGTTAGTTTTTGGATCATTATGTTTCTCATGTATGGCGAAAGCCTGTTACAATAGAGCTAAGTCGAATATGAATGACCCTTAGGCAGCTCTCATAGGTATAAGATCTATGGGGGCCTTTTTTAACAAAGAAAATAAAAATTTCACGTACCGTAATTTTTAATAAAAACTAAATCACAAAATCAATAGTCTACATTTTTCTTTCCTCAACAACATCATAAAGGGGCTCGCCACATGCCCATCAAGCTAACAAATAAAAATACCCTAAAATGAAAAAACGGTATTATTTCTATCTAAGATGTAGAAGGTATATCGTTTTTTACTCTCATAAATGTAAAAAACTCTTGAAAAACAAATTGGTTTAATAAAAAAATGCTGACATTTCCGGTGATAATTCTGAATTTTTTTATTGTTAAATAGATTATGTGGGGTTCCGCTTGATATAATTATATAAATATATAATAACAGAGGTGTGGAAATGGCAAAGTTATCTAGTACGAAATTAGAAAGGTTAGCTGTAGACGCAATAAATGTGCTAGCGAATAAACCAGATGCTCTACTTAGAGCGAATATTCCAGTAGGAGATAAAGGAATATCGTTTGACGGTGATATTGAAGTTTTTAAAGATCATTCAGAATCTGTAGGATCACTAATTGGTAAAGTGCCAGTACAAGTAAAAGGAACGGAAGTAAAAGAGTTTACTAGGGGAATTCGAACATTTTCAATTGGTTTGGATCATTACCAAAATTACTATAACAGTAAGGGTGTAGTATTTTTGGTGGTTGAAATAAAAAGAAATGGGGACTCAAAGATTTTCTACAAACAACTGTTACCTACTGAAATCAACGAAGTTCTTAAAAAGTATGGAGAAGAAAAAGGTCAAAAACAAAGACGCATTGAGTTGAGAGATCTAAGTGAAACGGATTTAACGAGTGTATGTAGCAAGTTCTTGGCTGAATCAAAAAAACAATCAATCATTCTTATTGAAAAAAGTCCCTTTAGTCGAGAGGAATATCATTCATTTGAATTAACAAGCTTAACATACAATCCTACCAAAACACCGACAAGAAATATATTCGAGCATGATTTTACTGTATATGGTATACGTGGTGAGCTCCCAGTCCCACTTAATCAAGGTCGCGTAGCGGCTCTTTCACTTGAAATACAGGAAAATGTAATGATAGATGGGTCTACATATGAATTACAAGTAAAGGTAACAGAAGAGTTTAATAAAGTTATCCTACTAGTTGAAGGTTCTTTGGAAATTTCATATGAAAAAGGATCCACAAAATTCAATTTTAAAATTATAAAGTTGCACTCGCTAGCGAGTCAGTTAAAAGTATTACCGTTGCTACTACATTTTTTTTCTGGAAATACCATCACATTTGAAAAATTAAAGTTAACGTTCGATATTGGGACAATGAAGAAACGTGATGAGACTCAAAGGGCATTTAAGAGTCTGCATGCTACGTTTTTGACTTTGAAGGAAATCTATCAACAATTAGAAATTAATGAGGAGACTCCATTTGGAGAAGAAGGTACGGATATTAATCGATTTGTTGATCAAATTAGGGCATTTAATAAGATGATACAAGAGGATGATATATCGAATTTCAAAATTGAAAATCCTAAAGAAGCAAAATTTGTATCATTTAATATTGGTTCCATTAAAATCATCTTATTCTATAATCCATCAGCAACGCCAAAATTAACAAATGCATTTTCAGAACAGATTATAGACGGGCGAACACATGTCGTTTTTGATGATGCAACCTCATATTATACACCTTATGTATTATTAGATTCGTCAGGGTTGGCATTTGGGGCAAATGTAAAGAAAGAAGTGATCAAAGAGTCGTTTAATCGCATAGATCCATTTGAAAACCCAGAACTAGCAGACTATACAAATCATTTTTGTTTGTTGTGTGTGACCGCATTTGATCTAACAGAGGACGTGGAATGGCTTGAATTAGCAGAGCATCTGTATAGTAAGTACGCAGGGGAATACATAACAGATGCGATTGTTTTCATTAATCAACTTCAGATCAAACTACGAAGAGAAGGTGTTATTTCTGAGGAAGATAGCAAGCAACTAATTACAATTAAGCAGAAGAATGCGGAAAATCTAGATATGCAGTTTTGTACAAGCGTATTGTTAGGTAGTGCTGTTGAATCAAAAATATTATTTGGGCAGTTTGAAAGTGACAATCAGGAGCGATATAAGGAGTTTCCGATATACAAACTCTATGAACATCTTTGTATATCAATTGGTGCCGTTTAAAGGTTGTAGATTTCGTTTCTAATTTGAGTTTCTTATTTTTATTTGCATGAAATGATGAAACGTACTGAAAATCAGTAAAGAGAGGGAGAGGATGATTTGCTTACAATCGAGAATTTCACATGTTCTAAAAAAAATGATCTTCAGGAAACATCCGATGAATTAATACAGAGTATAAAAGAGACAAGGGGGGATTTATTTGTCAAAAATTAAAGCGCTCGTAGTAGGTGTAAGTAATTATTATATTGGAGCAAACGATCTACCTTTTTGTATTAATGATATTACTGCAATGGAGAGTGCATTACATAATGGATTAAAGTTAGAAAAAAATGACGTTATTACGTGTGGACAATTGGGTGATGTGATGGTTGATGACTTTAAAAATGCTTTATCACAACTTACTTCTTTAACGAATGACAGTGACATTCTAATCTTTTATTTTTCTGGACATGGTACAACCATTGATGATAAACATTATCTTGTTTTTAGTAATGGAATTATAAGTACACAAGAAGTTATAGATTACTTCGAAAATATTCCAACTCGTAGTAAAATCATATTTTTAGATTGTTGTCATTCTGGAAATTATTCTGTTAGTGGAACATCAGAATTTAGTATTGAAAAAACAGTTGCAGAATTTCATGGGCAGGGATATGCAGTACTTTCGTCAAGTAATTCCCATCAATATTCTTATGGTCATCCTGATAAACCAATTAGTGTATTTACAAGCTTTTTATGTGATGCACTTCAACATAAACAACTAATTAAAGAAGGAAAAGTTACATTACATGATATACAAAAGTTGGTTTCTTTGTACTTAGATGTATGGAATAAAAGAAATCCCAAAAAAGAACAACATCCTATTTTTAGAGCAAATATAGGAGGTACTGTATTTTTTGATGTGGAAGAATATGAACCATTCTACACTTCAAGAATATATGCTGAGTATGATAAGTATATAATTTACGAGGTTGATCCAGTACATACAGGTATAGCGAAAAGATACTCTGTTAAGGTAATTCTAAAAGAACCACTGTCTCTTGAGGAAATAGGAGATATTTCAACAAAAATAAAAGATACGGTAAGAACAGCCGAAGTTTTTACTAATGAAATATCTCAGGACCGGTGGTCTGGTGAACTTGCAAACATTGTATGTATTTATTTTGGTCGTGATGAAAGTGATATGATAAGTGGGAATTTTATATGTCATACAACATGGGTTGATGATAAACAAGATAAAGACTGGTGGTACAGAGTAGATAATAAAGATACATTTATGCTTAATGGAATTCATTTTAATATCCATTCTTACTATGAACATATAAAAATCTTTCGTAATGAAAATACAGGAAATAAAAATGAAGTAGTGTTAAAAACAAAAGAAATATTAGCCCACTCGCTAACTTTAGCAGAAAAAGTAATTTGGCTCTATAACGAGTATAAAAATGAAATATTTACAGAAGAAGAGCTTATTGAAAAAATAGAAGTTATCATTCCAGAAATAGAGAAATATTACTTTTTGAGTGGGGATTTAGACATAGCACCAGATGAACTCTATGATTGGCATCAGGCTTGTATAGGTTTATTTGGAACTATTCACGATTTTACGTTGTTTTATAACAAAAAAAATATGGAGCAAAGAACTCCAGAGAATAGAAAAACTTGCATGGAAATGACTATTAAGCAGTATTATTCTGATTTAGAAGCTATTAAAAAATTAGAAGAAGTAAATGATTAAATTTTTAAAGAATATTGGAGCTTTAAATTAATAGGCCTCACCATACCATTTCGGGAAAATTGTACGTTTAGACACATTTTGAACATTTCCTGTACGTTAAGAGGCATCTGTCCAGAAAATCTTATGTTTATGGACAGAGGATAAAACTCAATAATATCAACGTTTTCTAGCTATAATCGTGTTCATAAAGTGTGTAAATGAATCAATGTTCAATTAAACTTAGGTTTTTATCTTTCTGAACATGCACTCATCTTAAAAAAACACTGTAATGATAAAGATTTGTAGTCCTTAGCGTACAATTTTCCCAGAATGATATGGTGACCCCTTTAAGGACAAAAAATGAGCTTATATTTGTTTATTTATTTTATGTTACAGTTCCATATGTTAGTCAATTACAATACTGTTAAGAAGGAGTATACATAATGAAAGCAAAGAAACTTATAACGTTAGCACTTCCAATTATGTTGATGGGAGGTTGTGCTACAGATAAAACAGAGACGAAAGCAAAAGATAAAGTAGAAGCTAAGTCAGAGACGAAGGAAAAGATGTCGAAAGAAGACTACCCTGACCACATGTATAAGTTAAAAAGTGATTTAGAGTACGAACTGAATAACTTTATGCAATTAGCGGCTCAAACGAAAGATAAGAGCAATGACATTCATAAATTAAACAAAGAACTGTATGAAAAAGAAACTGAAATACAAGGTATCATATCTAAATTCCATAAGATTGAACCACCAAAAGAGTTTGAGAAAGAACATGAGACAATCTTAAAAGGAGTAGACTGTTATAGTGAATCCTTTACACTCCTAGTTAAGTCAGCAAAAAGTAATTCTATAACGAAAGAAAAGACACAGAAGTCAAAAGACTTAGTACTAAAAGGTAAAGATTATATAAATGAGGGGTATGGCGACACACTATCTGATGCATTAACAAAAGCATCAGCGAAGAAATTAGAGGAACAGCAAAAGAATGAGAAACCTTCAGAGTTCCCGAAAGACAGTAAAGAGTTTGTAGGTGAATGGGGTCACATCGAAGGTTCTGAATTTGTTAAGGCATTAGACTTTAAAGAAGATGGTACATATACGATTTTCGATGATAAAGGTAAAACATCATTCGAAGACAATCATATGACAGGTAGATGGTCTTACAAACCAGACTCGAAACAATTCACAATGACTATTGGTGAGTATGTAAAAGACGGTCAAAAGATGGATACAAGTCAATTAAACGGGTCAGTAGACTATACGCTAGAAATCTTCTTTGAGGGTTACTTAAACATGGTAGACGGAAAAGGTAACAGAATAGATGTACAAAAACGTAAATAATATAGTATAAGCCATTATAAAGGTACTTGGAACAGAACGAAGTAATGTAAACAATAGGTTGTAACAGGTTACTGGTCAAAAGGTAGCCTGTTTACATACAAGAAACAATATATTAAAGGGTATTCAAAATGAAAGCAAAGAAACAAGGATCACAAACAAAGGGGTATATAACAATGAAACGGAAACTATTAGCAGTAGCGTTACCAATTATGTTAGTAGCAGGGGTAGGATGTTCAAATAAAGACGTTGCAGAAGATAAGAAGACTGATAGTCTGCAAGTAGCGGAAGCGGATAGTCAAGAAGTATCAAAAGGAAAAGAAAAATCAGACAATCAAAAAGTGTCAGAAACTAAAGCAGAGAAAGAGTACAAGGGTAAATTAAACGCTTTACTAGAAGACCTAACGAAACAAGCATTAGAATTAAGTGATGTCTTAAATAACGACAAGACAGTACATGATAAAGCACCTGAATACATAGAGAAGTCTGAACATCTGAAAAAGACAGCAGATAAGTTAATCGAATTAGACCCTGGCGAGAAGTATGCAGACGTACAAAACACTGTAAAAGACGCTATGTATGAAGCAAAGGCTGGTACGCTTTTAATAGCGCAAGGATTAAACTTGAAAGCCGAGGATTTAGTTCAGAAAGGTTCAGAAAAAATGGAGAAAGTTTCTAAATTACTACTTGAAGTAGATAAAAAGTTGAAAGCGCTAAAATAAAAGAGGGGGTATAACACATACCCATCAAGCTAAGATTTTAAAGTACCCCCTAAATGGAAATTTTGTGTTTTTATAGCATCGAGGTTTATTTTTCTCTTTTTGGGGATAACTTGTTTTCTTAAGTTAATGGAAATGTGGCGATACCCCACATCCATCAACTTAA
>NZ_NADV01000020.1:0-776 GCF_003264175.1 Bacillus sp. SRB_331
CTACCGATAAGTGGGGTTATGTTAACTGAACATGTATATGTTGTACATTATGAATCTTCATATTTTGAGATAAACATAGATGTGATAGGATGGTCAATATAGGGAAATGTGGAGGGAAAGAATATGGATTTAGTTAAAGAAGTTACCTTATTAAAATATCGATTTGAACTTATGAAACGTATGATTCAATCAGATGAATATCCTTTTTTCATGTTTGTTATAGATCATGAATTTGAGGAAGAACAAGTAAACGCCTTGTTAAAAGTCTTATTTACGTTTAATGATCGATTAACTGATGGAAAAGTGTCAATTTTTGCTCAAAGTGATCATTTATTTTCTCAGTTTAATCTTCCTTTAGATGTATTATATAGCTCAGAAGAGCCTGATTTAAATGAGTTTAAACGATATATTACTAAGATTTTTTACCAGGAGTTTAAATTAGAATATCTATTACTAAGTCTGAAAAAACAACATATTTTTGTAAATGTTTGTGATTATCTTTTAGAACAATTATAAATTTTACTAACAGGTATTATGTAAAAAAAGTTAGCATGAATCTAGCTTTTTCTTTTTTTGATCACGGGTATTCTAATTTCTTTATTCATCATGTTTTGAATGTATAGTTTGATAGTGATTTTGGAGAAAACGGGTGAATTGAGATAAAGTTAATATAATCAATGGTATGAAAGTAAACTAATATTGAAAAGTTTACATTCGTATTTATAATAAATAAAAAGCACTTTTTAATGTTTTAAAAGTGCTTTAACTTGATGTTG
>NZ_NADV01000020.1:819-58943 GCF_003264175.1 Bacillus sp. SRB_331
TTTCCATATTATTTCCTCCTCTTTTTTCGTATTAAGATATGATAATTTTTATAAATAATTGCGGAATAATGAACTTACATTACTGCTTTTAGAAGTTCTGTTACTAATGGAAGTACTCCACCTAAGAATGATAAAACTGCCATTGCGATTGTCATATTATTTCCTCCTCTGTTGTTGATGCTAAGATGTGATTTATCTTTATGCTTTCATTATAGTAAGCGCTTACATTTTTATCAATACATTCTTATATGCAATATTGCATATTTATATATTCAGACAAAAATTAGACCTCTATTAGTTATTCTTTAATGTTATCATAGCGAGGTGAGAGTCTTGAAGGGTTCTCCTTAATAGGAGGAAACGAATATGGAAAGAGTGCAAGCGATTATTGACAGTAATCTGAAACTCAAGAGCTGGGGTAAACAGGTACTAGCTGTAGGCGGAATGTTAGGGTTCTGCTACTTGGTATTATATGTTTTATGTTTCTTAATTGTTATGTAAATATATACAGCTATACTAGTGAAGCCTTACCTACAGAGGTAAGGCTCTTTTGTTGTATCTGAGGTGAATTTTTTTGGGAGGTACTCCAAAATATTGGGTTGATGGGCATGGGGTGGAATCCCAATAATCACTAAATTCTCCTCTCTCCTTACAACGAGAATAACAACGTATTTTTTATTTACTCAATTACCGAAGCCTCAAATGTTTTAAATAGCTTCTTATCCCCTAATCACCGAGTACGTTTATTTCTCCAAATTACTGTCCATAATAATAAACAAAGACAAACCCTTTATCCTTAAGATATAGACGCTTTCTCAATGGTATCAAACTCGGTGATTAGGAGGGAGTGGTATAATTACATAGTAAAATTTTGTTCTGCAAGTACACTCATACTGAACTTCCTTTTAAAAAAAATGTTTTTAAACAATCAAAAACATCTGCTTTATTCTTTAATATATAATACCTAAACTTCTCATCTTCAATGTTTTTATAAACAGAAAAAAGGGTAGATGATGAGCGATTATACTGGTTTAGTTAGCTAGTGTATACCCTAGTTTTCTATTACCTTTAAAAACTTTTTTTCTTTTAGTGCATCCATAATTAAATGAATTAATCCATTCATTATTCCAAACGTAGCTTCCTTAACCTGAGTATATTCTTCTTCGCTAATTCCTTTTCCCTCAGTACCATGAGCAATATTATTTCTTCTATTTAATAAAGTTTTTATAGCTATTTCATACTCACTAAAATTTTCAAATGGAAGACCAATTCGAAAAAGCATTTTCTTTAATACAACCGGCCATAAATTATCTGTTGATTAAGTCCTTCAGGACTTATAAGGACACCTGTAGATGCTTCTAGACAGCTACATAATTGTGTAAGCGGAGTACTCGCAACCTGTTGACTAAGCCATACACATAAAGCAATTAATTCTGGTGCTTGATATTTACTCTTTCGCTGAACGAATCCTTTTTCTTTGGCCAGATGTTCTAGAACATGAGAAGACATATGTCGTTGTAATTCTTCAGCAATTGGTTGAAGTTCATCAAGAATCACAGGATTCATAAAGAAACGCCATCCTTTCCTATAATTCTACAGAAAGGATAACGTCTTTTTTACTTTATGGCTAGTGTAAAACCTTAGCTTGATAGCAATGTGGCGGTACCCCTTATATAGGAAAAAGAAAACTGGAAAAAATCGCTAGTCCAGTCGCCAATAACACCCATTTCCCTTTTTGTAAAACCGCCTTCATATTCACTTTTGCCTCTCCCCTTACCTGCTATGATTCCAGGTTATTTTTTAGCAAATTCAAGTTCAATCCTCCCACTTTGCGAAAGTTTAAGATACGCATCAAACGGCTTCTCTTTCTTTCCTACCATGCCTTTGACAAGTCCTGTCTTCTTTCCTTCTAATAATTTTTTAGCATTAGTTTCACTTATTTTCTTTCCTAAAAACTCTCCTGGAAGCGAAAACTTACAACTTTCTTTATATCCGTTACAACCATAAAACGTTTTGCGATTCACAATTTCTTTCCCACATTTCGGGCATTTCCCCACTGAATCTTTTTCTTTCATCTCCTGGATCTTGCTGTCTACTTGAAGCTGATCTATTGATTTTGTAGCATTTTCAATTAATTGTTTTGTAAATTCCCCAATCTTCGCTAAAAACACATCTTTAGAATCAAAAAATACTATTTGATCACTTAGTTGTTCTGAAACCTCCTCAACAATTGGAGCTAATTGTCTACACCCAGAACACCAATCTGCCGTAAATTTTAATACAATAGTTTCACTTCTTTCTTCTACTTGTTATTCAAGTTCATTTAAATTGATTTCTTTCAACATGGGTAACTTTGCCCATCCCCCGAAAAAGGGGAATAATACATAATATACCAATTTCATGTTAGATTGAAAACAGATTGTTGTAAACTAATAACCAATCAATGTAACAAAAAGGTAGAAGATTAATATTGTGACGATTTATTTTTGGTACAGTATTTAGTTACATCTAATTTCAACATAATCAGTGTTAGAATTTGAAAACAAAAACTGTAACATAAATGTTCGTTTTTGTTACAGTTTAGTCTTTTTACCGATTTTAAATTTTAATCCAAGTCTAATTTGGGATAATTTGTCTTAATCCTCCTTTTCGGGGGATGGGCAAAGAAACCCAACATAGATAATCCCTCCTTAAAAATAAAAATGTAAGTTTTTCACTCTCATCATTTAACTAACAATTTGACTTTTCAAGTTATCTAATCCAAAACGATTAACAAATTTGAAGAAAGGTTCTCTTTTTTTTCCATGTTCAGAATAAATATCAATGATTTTTTCTACCACTTCATAAAGTTTTTCAGGAATTAACTGCTCCATAAATAACGTACCAACTTGTGCATCCATCCCTTTTGCTTTACCACCAATATATAGATTGTATCCGTTTCTTATTTTCATAATTCCAATATCATTAACAAGTGGTTCACCACATCCAATTGGACATCCAGTGTATGCAGGTCGAATTGTAAAAGGTACCGATTTCCCAGCTATCCTCTTATTTAATTCAATTGCAACTGGCATGCCTTCTTCTTCTGCACCTTTACAAAAGTTACAGGTTCTTAAACTTTTTACAAAATTCCCTATCGGGTAACAGGACAAACCAACTTCCTTAAATTTTTCTTCCACTAGTCCTAACTTATTTTTAGGTACTTTGATGTACAGCTGTTGGAAGGTTGTTAATTCTATCTCATCACCATCATTCATATACTCAGCAATTACAGAAAGTTGTTTGGCATTTAATTTTGCACCAAATGATATCCCACCGTTTACAGCTAATTTAACCATTGTTTCTTTTGGCTCCATTGTGAGCTTCACATCCTTTTTTCTATTTCATATTTGTTTACAACCTCATCATACTATACCCTTGTAAGGTATAGTATAGGCTGTTATATTTTATATCTTCACTTTCTAATACTAAGTAAAGTTTTTATTTCACTTTGATTCCTTTTTAAACACGAAAGCTGGAACAATTCTTGTGCCAGATACAGCTTTCAGTTCTTCTTCTTTAATGGTTGCTTACTGAGATCATACTCTACATATTGCACTTTATTCTCAGAAAGAAACTCTTTTGCAGCTTTACAGTCTGAACAAGTAGGTCTAGTTCAAGTTGCGTATTTCTCATCATTAATCATCCTCCATTGAGCGATTTTCTAAAACAATTTGTTATAATCAAACCTTTCATATATTTATTAAGTTTACTTTTCTTGTCTTGTCTTATAAATTAAGCTTCTATCTCTAAAAATAATATGAAAAGCCATGCAGAAAACTTGCGTGGCTTTTCGTTTCTTATTTTACTTCTATAACATATGGGTAGGCATTTACTTGCCCTCCAAACTTGAATTCAGCCCAAAGCTTATATACACCTGGCTTGTTAAAGTGCGTTTCAAACACTGTATTATCATTTGAAACCGGATGAACATGGATAAATTTTTCACCTTTTTCATCTAGGATGACCACATGCCCTAAAGCTCCTAGATATGGTTCTGGTTTATTATTTTTCACATCAAAGTTAAGTTTAATTTCTTTGTTCACTTCAAATTCTCTAGTTGTTAATTCAACTACTTGATTTTTTATTGTCTTTGTAAAATCTGTATCGACAACTAAGTCATTTACATGCTGTTCCTTATGCGCTTCACCTACATGTAACTGAATAGGCTCTACTACATAATTTAAATCTTTCGGTTTTATATCAACAAATACTTTATAAGAATTGTCGGGCAAATTGAACTTCTGTGAATATACTCCTTTGTTCTTTTCTTCCGGATGTAAGTGATGATATTCTTTTAAGTCTGAACTAACTACAATTAAATGCAGGAGCTTTTCATGGGAAACTTCCAGTTCAGGAGCATTATTATTTTTGTCTTTTAATTCAATTGTAATTTCTCCATTAGTATAGGACACCTTTGGTGTAACCTCACTATTCCCTTTTGTATCGTGGCCTGCATGTGCGTTATATTGTTTATCTCCTTTTTCTTCCTTCTGATTGTTGACTGCATGATTAGTATTTTCTGCAGTTTTTGGATTGACACTTGCATATATACTGTATCCTCCAATAACTACTCCAAGATACACAATACCCGAAATTGCCCAAATCATTATACTACGTTTCATACGTACGCCCTCCTTCCTATTATTAAGCTTTTAACTTAATTCTCTGTAGTCTTAATGCGTTAAGAACAACTGATACAGAACTAAATGCCATCGCTGCACCGGCTAACCATGGAGCTAAGAAACCTGCTGCCGCTATTGGAACACCTATACAGTTATACGCAATGGCCCAGAAAAGATTTTGTTTAATATTTCTAATCGTCATTTTACTCATATAAATAGCATCTGCAATACTATTTAAATCGCCTCGGATAAGAGTAATATCTGCTGCTTCCATCGCTACATCAGTACCTGTACCAATCGCCATACCAATATCAGCTGTTGCTAATGCAGGAGCATCGTTAATTCCATCCCCTACCATGGCTACTTTTTTACCGGACTGTTGAAGCTTTTTCACTTCTTCCGCTTTACCTTCTGGTAAAACTTCAGCGATAACATGCTTAATGCCAACTTGCTCAGCAATAGCCTTCGCTGTTTGGCTATTATCTCCTGTTATCATAACCACTTCTAAGCCCATTTTTTGTAAACGAGCAATCGCTTCTTTTGATGTACCCTTCACTGTATCTGCTACTGCTACAATACCTGCATAGTGATGATCGATGGCAACTAGCATAGCTGTTCTACCCTGCTTTTCTAAATTCTCCATTTTCGATAATTCAGTTTGAACATTGATGTTATATTTCGCCATCAGTCTACGTGTACCAATTAATAACTCTTTACCGTTAACTGTTGATTGTATTCCAAAACCAGGAATTGCTTCGAAAGTGTCGGAAGATCCTAACGCAATCCCTTTTTCTTTAATACCTTCGACGATCGCTTCGGCAAGTGGGTGTTCTGAGTTTTTCTCGGCGGCACCAACCAGTTGTAGAAACTCAGTTTTATCGATACCTTCTGCTAAAATAATATCTGTTAAAGTTGGCTTACCATTTGTAACCGTACCTGTTTTATCAAGAATAATTGTATCTAATCGATGTGTCGTTTCAAGGTGCTCTCCACCTTTAAATAAAATACCGAATTCTGCCGCACGACCTGATCCAGCCATAATAGAAGTTGGCGTTGCAAGACCAAGTGCACAAGGACAAGCGATAACTAAAACGGCAATAAATTTTTCAAGAGCAACTGCAAACTCTCCAGGACTAACAGCAAAATACCAAACAAGGAAAGTTACGATAGCTATCCCAACGACAATCGGGACAAATATACCTGAGATGACATCAGCTAAACGTTGAATTGGTGCTTTTGAGCCTTGTGCTTCTTCAACGACCTTAATAATTTGAGCTAACGCTGTATCTTTTCCAACTTTTGTTGCTTTTATTTTTAAGAATCCATTTTTGTTAATCGTTGAACCAATAACAGTGTCTCCAACTGTTTTATCAACTGGAATACTTTCACCAGTTAGCATAGATTCATCAAGTGCTGATCTTCCTTCAACAATTTCACCGTCAACTGGTACTTTTTCACCTGGTTTTACGTAAACAATGTCCTCTTTCAAAACTTCTTCAATTGGAATTACCAACTCTTTTCCATCACGAACGACTGTTGCATTTTTCGCCTGCAATCCCATCAATTTCTTGATTGCCTCAGATGAACGTCCTTTCGCCTTAGCTTCAAACAGTTTACCTAATATAATTAATGTAATAAGAACTGCACTTGTTTCGTAATATAGGTCTACCATATGAGCATTTGAACCAATTGACATAAAGCTTAAATAAAGACTATAGAAATAAGCAGCTGATGTACCTAGTGCAACAAGTACATCCATATTTGCACTCTTATTTCTTAATGCTTTAAAAGCTCCGACGTAAAATTGTTTCCCAACTATAAATTGAACTGGTGTTGCGAGAGCTAATTGTACCCACGGATTCATAAACATATCTGGCAACCAAATAAAACGTGTAAATTCAAAATGACTCACCATTGCCCATAACAGTGGGATTGATAAGATGAGAGAGAAAATAAATTTTCCTTGTTGTTTTTCAATTTCTTTTTGACGATGGTCTACTTGTTCTCCCATTTTTTCTTGCTTTTGTTCCAGTCCATAGCCAAGCTTTTTGATTGCCTCTTTCATATCAGGAATAGAAACTTGATTAGAGTTGTATTCTACAAGAACTGTTTCTAGCGCAAAGTTAACGGTTGCTTTTTCACCCCCATTTAACTTGTTTAAACGTTTTTCAATTTTGTTTGCACAGGCTGCACATGTCATTCCTGTAATATCAAATTCAACTTTATCACTTACAATGCTATACCCTAAAGATTGGACTTTTTCTTTAAATTCCTTTATGTCCGTTTTATCTGGATCATATTTGATTTGTGTTTTTTCAAGCGCGAAATTAACATTTGCATCTTCTACACCCTCAATTTTTTTTAGCCCTTTTTCAATTCTGTTTGCACAAGCTGCGCATGTCATTCCTGATATTTGGAGAGTGGTTTCTTTTTGTCCATTCATTTCATTCACCTCTGTCTCATACCCGATAGGAGTATATTTTTCATCGAAAGAAATCGTACCATTATAGTACGATTCCCATTATATATAATAATCTATTATTGAATTTCGTACCCTTGGTCTTCAATTACAGCTAAAATATCTTTCAGAGTAACGACCGAAGAATCAAATTTTACTTCTACACTCCCTTTATCTAAATGAACCTTTACATTTTCAACACCATTTAAAGCTCCAACATTCCCTTCGATAGAGTTTACACAGTGACCACAAGACATGCCTTCAACTTGTAATGTTACGTTTTCCATTATAATTCCTCCTTGGAGTAGTTAAGATTTTGATTACACACCGATATTACCATACCCCCCTACGGTAATCAATAGGGGTTTGAAATTTTATTTTGTTATTTTAGAAATTGTTTTTAAAAACTCATTTATTATTTCTGGATCATCTTGCTTCAATCTTTCAATCACACATGTATTTATATGATTTTCTAATAACAAACATAAAACTGAACTTAATGCAGCTTGTGCTGCAGATATTTGGTGTAAAATGTCATCACAATAAGTTTTTTTCACAATCATGTTTTTTATACCTTTCACTTGCCCTTCAATCCTATTTATTCTATTAATTAAATTATTTTGAATTTCTTCTGGATAATTTCCATTCATATGCCTTGTATTACAACATGTTTCATTAGCGTTCATAAACATAAATTAATATACTGTACTAACTAGAAACTAATGTCTTTCTAATACGAATTTACCATACCCCTATTAGGTATTTAAACATAAAAAAAAATAAACCAGTTAATAAACCGGCTTGCTATATACTACATTATGATTTTGAGAAACGGTCAAATACTGCCATTAACTCTTCGATTGATTCCTCACCATTCTCATTTTTTATCGCATTGGATACACAGTGACTGGTATGATTTTTTAGTATACTCATACCAACCTTTTTCATAGCAGCATTAATTGCTGAAATCTGTACTAAAATGTCCACACAGTAACGGTCATTTTCAACCATTTTTTGAATTTTTTTTATTGCGCAAAGTAATGCTGGTGCTTTTCCTGTTGTTAGAACCGCTGATTCTCCAACCATTTTCACCAGTCTTTTCATAAGGGAGCGTAAATAATGAAGAAGAAACAGCATGGAATTGTGGAATGGTATAGAGCTGAAGAAGGATATGGTTTCATTCAATTAAATGGAGAGGACGAAAATAAAGTCTTCATCCATTTCAGTTCCATTATACTTGATTCGAATCGATTTCCAGATGGGTATCGATTCTTGAAAAAGGGATAACGAGTAGCATTCAATCTCATTGAAAAGTCCTTTTAAAGGAGATAGATCAAGCGATGGTTGCTCAAAATGTTATCATTCTTGCTGGTTAATCCGAAGCTTCATCTCCTTATTCCATTTTTGTAACAATTTTTGCTAATAAGAGCAACGTTTATTTAGAAGTTTCTCTTTTGATATAACACTTACAGCTATAAGAAAGACCCACTTATTCCATGAAATAAGTGGGTCTTTTCTAGAGAAACCTGAACTAATTTATATCCTTAACCTAGGATTGTCATATTAAAAGCCTTTGCAACTTTTACAAGGTGTTGAAGCTCTTCTGGAGAAGGCGTTTTTACTTCAGGAAGGTCTGCATCTTTAGACACAGGAGTACCTAATTCTTTTACAAATGCATCAAATTTTGCTGGGGTTGACGTAACAAGAAATTCTGCTTGCTCTGGACCTGATACTAACCTATGAGGAATACCTTTAGGTGCAAATACATAGTCTCCAGTTGATGCTTCAATAATCTCGTCTCCTATATAGAAGGTGACCTGTCCTTTTAAGATATAAAATGATTCATCATCTTCATGGTGAATATGAAGTGGTGGTCCTAATTTTGGTGGTTCAGTAACATGTGCCAAGGCATATTCTCCGTTTTTTTGTTCTCCTGATACTATCACTGTTATTTTTCCAGTCAAAAAATGATAGGTTTTTTGTTAATTTTGGGTACAATGAAAAGCCTTTTTATTCTCATTTTCAATTATTGTCATTTTTCTATCTCCCTTTTAGGAAATTCAATACAAGCTCAATTTCTACATAAATGGCTGAATTCCCTTTCATACCCTAAAAGAATTTTATTTTCTCTATTTCTACAAATTCAACGTGATAATTTTTTAAATCAATTAATTCTATTTCTAAATACGGATTTTGTTTTTGGCTTTCATTAACACTTCATTTACTGTCTTTTTTCCACCTAAATATCCTGGTACACTTAATAACTTCATTTTATTAACTCCCTATTTAAACACACTCGTACTATGCAAAGGCTGAACACGTGATGACGGATCAATAAATGATTTTGCATTATTAACCGCAATAGGTGCTTCGCCTAATCCAACCGCAATCAGTTTCACTTTACCTTCATAAGTACAAATATCACCCGCTGCATAAATACCCTTTACATTTGTTTCCATTTTTGTATTTACAATTATAGAATTTTTGTCCATATTTAAATTCCAATTTTTAATTGGTCCCAGTGAAGATACGCTTCCATAATTCACAATAACATGATCTATCTCAATCTCTTCTTCCGTACCATTTTTATCTACAATTATTACTTTATGAATGCTTTCTCTATCCCCTATCAACTCTTTAATTGCGTAAGGTGTTTTTATCTTTACATTTGAGTTTAAAAGAGCATCGACACTACTTTCATGCGCTCTAAAATCTGAACGTCTGTGACAAAGTGTAACTTCTGCAGCAATATCTTTTAACATTAAAGACCAATCAACTGCTGAATCGCCCCCACCACATACAAGCACTTTGGAATCTTTGAAATGATTTATATCTTTCACCTGATAGTATAAATTTTTACCTTCATACTCTTTTTCGTTACTAATATTTAATTTTCTAGGTTCAAAAGCACCAATACCAGACGTTATAAGGATAGTTTTAGAATAGTGAACCCCTTTATTTGTAATTAATACAAAATATCCATCATCTTGTTTAATTTCTAAAACAGTCTCCTCTAAACATGTTTCCGGAGAAGCATACTCTGCTTGACTAACTAAACTCTTAACTAAATCTTTAGCCAATACTTTAGGAAAACCGCCCACATCATAAATATATTTATCTGGATATAACTCACCCAGTTGTCCACCTAATTGATGTAAGCTATCAATGATTTTCACTTTCATATTCCGCATGCCTGCATAAAAAGTAGCAAATAAACCAGTGGGGCCACCACCAATAATTGTAATATCAAATACTTGTTGTTTTTCCATAGATGTTACACCTCTTTTATACCTTATTTATTTATCTATTTATCCCTCATTAACGGGCAGTAATACTTCAAACTTAACATTCGGCAGAAACAAAGAAGTTAAGTGGAATATAAACCGCCCGTAAAATCCCGATTGATGAGGGCTAATAATCAGTGAAGGATGAAGAACTCCCCACTGATTAAAGTTTCACTTTATTTAATCGCTTCATTGTACTTTTCCGAAACTACATTCCAATTAATTACATTAAAGAAGTTTGATATATATTCAGGACGTCTATTTTGATAATTTAAATAGTACGCATGCTCCCATACATCTAATCCAAGGATAGCCGTTTTCCCATCCATGATTGGATTATCTTGATTAGCTGTACTCATAACTTCTAATTTTTTATTCTCATTTACAACAAGCCATGCCCAACCTGATCCGAATCGGCTTACAGCAGCATTTGTAAATTGTTCTTTAAATGTATTGCATCCACATGTACCACCTAAATCATTTTGGATTGCTGTATGAATCGAACCTGTTGGTTTGTTTTCTCCTCCTGGTTTCAATATTTCCCAAAATAGAGAGTGGTTCAAATGGCCTCCTCCATTATTTCGAACAGCGTTTTGAATTTCCATTGGAAGTTGATCAATATCTTTTAACAGATTAACTACACTTTTATCATGTAGCTCTGGATAATTTGCAATTGCATCATTTAATTTATCGACATACGTTTGGTGATGTTTTCCATGATGTAGTTTCATCGTTTCTTCATCAATAAATGCTGTTAATTCATTAAATCCATATGGTAAAATAGGTAATACGTGTTTATTCATTGTTAATTCCTCCATTTTTTTAACTTTAATAACTAAAAAGTTAATAAAGTTTCGAAATAATGTATTATAGCAACTAATCTATAAATTGCCTGTTCATTTTAAAATACGATTTACGATACAATCATTGACAAGGTGGGTGAAAGAAATATGGTTGCACGAACTAACACAAGAGATAAAGTGCTAACATTATTGAAAAGAGAACACCAACTTTCAGTAAAAGAACTTGCTCAATTATTAAATATTAGTGAAGTAGCTGTTAGAAAACATCTAAATACTTTAGAACGCGATTCTCTAATTCAAATAAATGAAATCAAACAACCAATGGGCCGACCTTTACAGGTATACTCATTAACCTCTAAATCCGAAGAACGATTCCCTAAAAATTACGAAAGTATGACTGTAGAATTTTTACATGACTTACAAGAATCTCAAGGAAATGAAGTTATCGATTTTTTATTTGATAAAAGACAAGATAGATTAGAAAAAGAATATCTTTCAAATATGTTAAATAAAAATCCAGAACAAAAAGTGACAGAACTAGCAAAAATTCAAAACGAAAAAGGCTACATGACTGAACTTACAAAAATCGATGATGATTCCTATGAATTGATCGAATACAATTGTCCTATCTTTTCTGTAGCAAGTCACTTTAAAAAAGCCTGCCGTTGTGAAACAGCTATGTTCCAAAATGTATTAGGAACAAAACATGTTGATAGGGTATGTTGTCAAACTGATGGTGAAACCCATTGTAAATTTTCAATACAATTTAACAACTAATAATAGCCCCACTACATGATATGTTTGTTTTTACTTTTACTATTCTCCCTCTAAGATTAAGCTTCTTCGGGGGAGATAAATAATTATCAAATGCTATTTTTAAAGATTTTATCAAGAATCTCATTCGAAAAAATCAACTCTTTCTCTGATAACCCTTGTGTAACCTTTTTTTCATATTCTATACTGACTGAATATACTTCAGATTTAATTTCTATTTCTTTCTTTGTTACATAAACACTCAAAAATCGACGATCTTTTTTATCTTGCAAGCGCTGAATAAAACCTTTTTTCTCTATATTGTATATCATGCGACCAACAATTGTTTCATCTCTATATGCTTTTTCTGCTATTTCTTTTTGTGTTATGCCATCTTTTCCCCAAAGAATCATCATAATTATCCACTGATCTGGAGTTATATCAAAGGAGCTAATATCTACTTATAATAATTTTTTAATCCTAGATATGTACGATGTATAGAAAATCCACAAAAGTCTTCTAAATGGTATCTCAATAATCACACCTCAATTATTTTTTATACTTAATAATTAATATGCTCATTGTACCATTCTTCTATAATACTTTAATATTTTAGGAACGATTGATAATGATCCACGGAAACGGGTTCTATTATTACATGGAGAGTAAAAGTGAGAGTAAAATCACACCAATCATTCCTTGATTATATAATAATACTAACTTTAAACTTTTTCAACTTTTAAGTTTAAAAAGTTTAAAAACAATTCAATAAATAAATAAATAAATAAATCCCCTTGAAATACATGAACAACTATATTTATTACATTTGCTAAGAAATTGTTTTCATTATTCATACAAAGGATAGTAGAGCAGTTCAAAATCTACTGCCCAAACAACAAAGAGCTTTCATCTTGAAGCAGAAACTCATGAATCTGCTGGTAATTCCTTCTGTATTGGTCGGTTTTACCGGCGTACATAAAACGCTTGCAGCTTATACCATTGATAAGGACTGCGAGGATTTCCAATCCCAAAAAGAAGCGCAAATATACTTTTTAGAGCAGGGAGGTTCCATCAATAATAACGTGAACCGATTGGATGTCGTCCGTAATGATCAGCGTAACGGCATCGCCTGTGACAAATATCCATATCAAAATAAAGAACGCTATGAAGAACTCACATTACCAGGTCAAGGCGATAATAACAATGGGTCTGACATGAATAACGGATTCGACATGGGTAATGGCATGAATGAAAATAACAACGCGGACAATGGTGGAGAAATGCCAAATACCACAACATCTTATGGAAATTATGCTGTATTCTGTCTAGGAATGATATTGACTGGACTATTCTTGATAATCCATAGAAAACGCAGCAACTGATTGAATACAATACTAAACAAGAGAGGCGGATCCAATCCATCTCTCTTGTGTTTGTTCTAGTTTCTAAAATACTAAATGAGATAAAATTCGGCACTTGACATTAGGTGCCTGTTCAGCTCCCTTGCTATTGTACCTTAGAAGGGACATTTAAATTGCTCTTAAAAATATTCTCAGGATCATATCGTTTTTTTAATTTAATTAATCTATCGAGTGTCTTGTCAGGATAAACATCATTTAGGCGATTTTTCTCATCATCCCCTAGAAAATTGATTTCTGCTCCAGCAGAAAAGGCTTGGATTGTTTGCCAGAGTTTTTTATTTAGTGCACGACTTCCTTCTTCTTGCTCTTTAGTCATGAAAATGTTCTGAACTATGACTAAAAAGGGTTTATCCCGATGAGCAAAGGCAGTTTCATCAGCTGGTACACGACTTACGGCACCGCCAAGGACACGCAATTGTATTACCGCGAAAGGAGGAAATGGATGCTCATTAATATCTTTAACAAATGTTTCGGCTGTTTGATGGTCAAATGAAGGAAGATACATATTTCGGCTAATATAGCCGAATCGATTATCTAAATTTTCCATAAGATCAGGATAAGCCATTGGTTTAACCATATCGGCAATGACTGTTCCAATTTCTCTAAAAGGTGCAATTACTCGTTCGCCTTCTTCCAAATTACCTGTGTAACAAAACATCACAGCTAAAACAGGCTTATTATGGTACTCCGATGGAACAAATGGGTCTGGTGCTGTCATAATGGATATGCTGGTTGTAAGCTCTTCCGGTGCTTTTTCGGCTAATTGTCCTATTTTAAGGAGGTCTGCAGCATTTGCACCTTCGTAGAATAGAAATCCACCCAAAACTTCACCGCCATCGTGAACATCAAATTCCAGAGCAGTCACAATTCCAAAGTTACCAGCTCCCCCGCGTATACCCCAAAATAAATCTGGATGTTCATTTTTACTAGAACGAATGATTTCCCCTTCTGCAGTTACGAGTTCAACTGCTTTTAATCGATCAATTGTTAAACCATATTTACGTACCATAAAACCAATCCCACTTCCTTGAGTAAGGCCACCGACACCGACACCAGCATTATCACCCGATGTGATTGCAAGACCATGCGGTTGTAGGACATCGACTACGTCTCCCCAAGTTGCTCCTGGTTCAATTCGAGCAGTACGGGATGCCACATCAAGTTCAATTTGTTTCATTTGTGACAAGTCAATTACTAAGCATTGATGCCCAGCACTAAATCCTGCTAAGCTGTGACCAGCGCTTCGCACAGCAATCGGTAATTGGTGTTCCTTTGCGAAAGCAAGTGAGGCAACTACATCTTCGGTATTTTTACAACGTACAATTAAAGCAGGTTGTGCATCGACGACCAGATTCCAAATGTGGCGAACTTCTTCAAAATCTGAATGTTCCTTCAATAAAATTGTTCCATTGATTTTTTTTTCAAAATCTTGAATGATTGAATCAGTAGCTGAGAATAAATTCTTATTCATTATATTTTCATCCTTTTCTTGTTCTTTAGTATTAATAGTGAATCAAAAAATCAGTATAAATTTGTTCGTTGTCAGTAAAAAATGTGGTTGAAATAACGGCTAGTAATTGACCAAATAGACCGCTGAAATAAAGAATTACAAAGATAATATGTCCAATAAGCCACCATTATTTGAGCTTATGGCTGGATTATTTTGATTATTTATTTCCAATAAAATACGATAACTAATATTGATAGTGCTCTTCCGAAAAAAAACACCGTTCAATACACCCTCCTAATTCGAAATGTTGTTATCTATTCAATCTTCAAATCCCTATGATTCAACTGCTAGTAATTGGGTTGTAAGTTATTTAACTCAACATTATTGTTAAATAGTTAATAATAATGTTAAGTGAATTCTAAACTCACAACATCAATTTGTCAACAATAATTACTTTATAAGAATTATTATCAATTAGAAGTTAGTGTAATATTAAGTCCTACGTTAGGAGTAGCGCTTGCGAGTACATTATTTGCGGTTGCTTTACTTGCTTCAGGACAAAATGCTACGATTACTGGAACGATCCGTGGTCAAATCGTTATGGAGGGATTTATTCAATTAAGAATTTAACCTTGGCTTCGTCGCTTGATTACACGCTTAAAAGCAGTCATTCCTGCTTTTTTTGTTGTAACTATAGAAACTAAAATCAACATTTCGTTGCTTTTTGAAAATTACAATCATTTATTTTATATCCTGGTGATTTCCAAAAAGATGATACATATAAAGAAAATACAGCATAATTTTCACAGAAATTACATGTACGTGTATTTGGTAATAACATTTGTATATGGGGTATCTGTAATTCTTTTAAAGCAGTTACAACATGATCTTCACATACCAACAATTTAATTCCTCCCTATATAAAACTCTATGACTTATTAACTTTTGAAGATGTTTCTTCCATAACATTTAAGTTTTCAATTGTATCTGTATAACGTAATTTACTTAACATTGTAATTAAAGCTACAAATATAACAAGAGAACCATTAATAATAAATAAATTAGAAACATAGAAAAAGTCCCAAAACCCATTACCAAAAACAAAGTACCGATGAAAATATTCGCCTGGCTATGTACCGTTTTGATCGTCATTTTGAATATATTCTTAATCGGTTATATTGTTGTTACAGGTCAAGAGATAGGATCGGAATTATTCATTTAAACAAAAGGTGAAAACAAAAAAGAAAAGAGTCCTAATTATTCAGAACTCTTTTTCAAATTAATGAATTATAACTTTAATCGAACTGATACATGGATTCCTAAAAAGAGCCCATTTAATTATTTCCTTTTAATAATCGCAAGCCATTTAAAATAACAAGAATTGTGCTTCCTTCATGACCAATAACGCCAAGTGGAAGAGCTAAAAATTGTAAAAAGTTTGAACAAATTAACATCGCAATTACTGTTAGTGAAAAAATAACATTTTGTTTTACAATACGATTCATTCGTTTTGATAAACGAATTGCTTGAGCAAGGCGAGAGAGTTCATTTTTCATAAGAACAACATCTGCTGTTTCTAAAGCAACATCTGTTCCTCCTCCCATAGCAACGCCAATGCTTGCTGTAGCGAGGGCAGGTGCATCGTTAATACCGTCACCAACCATTGCTACTGTACCGTATTTCTCTTTTAGTTGTTTAATCGTTTCTACTTTCGTTTCTGGTAAGCATGATGCATAGTATTCTTTTATATTACTTTCAGTTGCGATTGCTTTAGCTGTTTGTTCATTATCGCCGGTAATCATAATTGCTTCTACACCAAGACTTTGTAAATCGCGAATTGCAGCAATGGTTTCTTGGCGCAGGGTATCTTGTAAGGCAATAAGACCTAGAACCCCTTCTTCATCACCAATATATACAACTGTTTTTCCTTCTTGCTCAAGTGTAGTCACGATACCATTATGAAATGTTTTTGCTTCTTCGCCGATAAAATCTGCCTTTCCAATTTTATAAGCTTTATTGTCTAATACACCCTTTAGACCAAATCCAGTTACATCCTCTACCTTTTCTGGTTTTGTTAATGTAATGTCATACGCGTGTTTTGCATATTTGACGATTGCTTCTGCTAGCGGATGTGTTGAATGACTTTCAATAGAAGCTATAATATGCAATACTTCTTTCTCGGATATTTCCTCACGTACATATACGTCTGTTACAGATGGTTTTCCTTGTGTTAATGTGCCTGTTTTATCAAAAGCAATTGCTTTTACAGAAGCGAGTCGCTCAAGGTGAATGCCGCCTTTAAATAAAATGCCGCTCCGTGCCCCATTAGAAATAGCAGATAGCGTTGCCGGTGTAATCGCTGCAACAAGCGCACAAGGAGATGCGACAACGAGTAAAATCATAGCCCGGTAAAATGTTTCATTCCAGCTCCAATCTAGTAAAAAATGGGGAACAAACATCATAAGAGCAACGATGATGAGTACAGCTTTTACATACGTACCTTCAAATTTTTCAATAAAAAGCTGCGATGGTGACTTTTCACTTTGAGCATTTTGAACGAGACTAATAATTTTTTGGAACAATGTTTGATCGCTTCGCTTTGTAATTTCAACTTCAATAGCACCGCGTAAGTTCACAGTTCCAGCAAACACTTCATCTCCAATTTTTTTCTCATTCGGGATTGATTCCCCTGTAATTGCTGCTTCATCAATATTCGTTTCACCATTGTGAATGATACCGTCAGCCGGGACACGCTCACCTGGTTTGATTAAAATGATATCTTTAATTTGTAATTGACTTACTGGAATACGTTCTTCTTTTCCATTTGAAATACATAAAGCTTCTTCGGGTTGTAAATCAAGCAGTGCAGAAATTTCTTTTTGGCTTTTGTTTAATGTATAAGATTCCATTGCACCGCTTAATGCAAAGATAAATATTAGGATGGCACCTTCTGCCCAGTAGCCAATAATAGCGGCACCAATTGCTGCAAAGAGCATTAACATTTCAACGTTTAGTTCTTTTTCTTCGATTGTATCTTTAACACCTTCTTTGGCTTTTACATAACCCCCAGTGAGATATGCAAAAATATAAAAAACAATTCCAGCTGTTATTGCTCCGTTTTTTGTTAATATCCAGCCAGCTAAAATGAAGATACCAGATATAATCGCAAAGATAAGTTCATAATGTTTTTGTAATGTTTGCATCCATGAAAACCTAGATGCATTCTCTTTTATTGGCAATATTTTTTCTTGTGAATTCATTATTACTCACTCCATTTACATTTTTATTGAGAAAAAGAATCAAAATCGAAACCTCTATAAAACGACGAAAGCTGCCATCCCTATGGATAACAGCTTTTTAAAGTTTGCATCCATGAAAAATTAGATGCATTCTTTTTTATTGGTAATATTTTTCCTTCTGAATTTATTATTACTCACTCCTTTTACATTTTTATTGAGAAAAAGAATCAAAATCGAAACCCCTATAAAACGACGAAAGCTGCCATCCGTATGGATAGCAGCTTTTTAAATAACTACACTTTGTGCAGTTATTTATTTTATAGTTATTTTACATTATAACATATGTTATGATTTGTAGAAAAGTATTTTTGCATTAAAGGGTAGTGACGTCATTTCGCGGATTTTATACGTTAAGACAAATATTGTGAATTAACGTAGCCAAAAACGTTTATATGGGGGTGCCGCCACATGCCCATCAAGCTCAGATTTTCAGAAACCTCCCATAACAAAAATTTTACCTTTTCACAGTTATTCATACGAGTTCGGCTCATTTTTTCTTTTTTTGGGCCTTTATTTTTCTTAAGTTGATGAGTATGTATGGTGCCCCCCTCATGCCTCCTTACAGGGAGAATGATAAGGCATTTTTTATTTACCCAATTACCGAGCTCTCAAATGTTTTAAGTAGTAACCTATCCCCTAATCACCGAGTATGTTTATTTCTCTAAATCACTGTCCATAATAATAAATAAAGACAAACCCTTTATTCTTAAGATACAAGCTCTTTCTCAAGAGTATCAAACTCGGTGATTAGGGTAGAGTGGTATACGTTAAGAGATAAAAGTACTAAATCCATTAGGGTTGAACCCTGGCGCTCTTTTAAAGAGGAAATGAAGGTGCTTGGTATTACGGATAATGACATTTTTCAAATTCAACTAATTAAGCGTGTGTGAAATTGAAAATCCTTTTATATATTTTGTAAAACTAATTATTTTTCCATCTCACAATATATAAAATTAAATATTATATATATTCTGTAAAATAAGGTATAATTAAACAATAACTTACTGTTATTACAAGTTATTTATAATACGAAAATATTCTTGAGGAGGGATTTATCATGTTCAAAAAATCATCAAATAATGAACAAGCTAGTGTTATTACTGCTAGTGAAACTTATGATGTATTTTTATTTCCCAATATTAGCGATAATAGATTCCATTTAATTACAGAAAACTTTCACAATATGGGATGTAATCATTTTGAGTTATATGTTGATACAGAAAATAATTTATTACATATTTATGATGATATTGGTTGGGGTACAAGAGGAACAAGTGCAATCAATAGAATTAATAAATACTTAGTAGACAAAATATACACTTCTCTACACCTATCTAATTCCGAAGAAGCCAAAGTCCTTATCTATTTTCCTGAAAGCAACACAAAAGGGGTAGGCATTGTCACATACGGTTATCATGCAGAAGAAGGTAAATATGGTTTCGGACATCCTTTTGATGAAACGAGTACATATGAACCATTTATCAGCATGGCTAAGCAACGAAAATACTAAAGTAATCCTCAAGAGATAAGACGCTTAATTTGGGTCTGAACGACTATATAAGTATTAACCAAAAGGGGAGGAATTCAAATGAAATATATAAGTTATAAATACGCAGATGGAAACACTGGCTATTATATTGATGAACCAGGTGTAGGCTGGAAATATGCACATAAAAATGCTGGTGATCATCACCTTCCAGGCGGGGGCGGTCATTAACAAATAACACCTACAGATATATCTGTAGGTGTTATTTGTTAATTTATTTATGATTGTAAAATTCCTTGTATTTCTTCAATACGTAAATTCGTGAATTTTGCAATATCTTCTATTGGCATTCCGTTTTTATGCATTCCACGAATCAATTGGATTTTGCCTTCTTCAATTCCCTCTTGACGCCCTTCTTTCTTTCCTTCATTACGAGCATGAGCAAATTTTGCGGCCTCATCCATAAGAACTTTTTCCCTTGCTTCATACGCTTGTCGGAAAGAAGAATCTTGACTCATACGTTCCCATTTATTCATTGCTTTTTGTAAAATGGGGTCTTGGTTCATCGCAATATCCTCCAATGTTTGGGTTAATTTTTCATCTTCATTCGCTGGAAGTAATAATAACCAACGAACAAATGAATCCTCCCAGGGATTGACTTGTTCATTTCGCCACTGTTGCATGAGTTTTGGAATCTCCACAATGTGAACTTCGATATCACTACTCAATATCTTTTGTTGTTGTTGATTCCATAGGATTCCTGTTGTATGGAATGCCTCGTATTCAGGAAACATAACGAAATTTAACAAATTAATCGTAATTGTTTTATGAAGAGAACTATATGGCATTCCTTTTTGAAGTTGGGATGTGTATAGCCTTCCCCAGTAATATAAACTTCTCTTAATCATGTCATGATTATTATTCAGCTGTATTTCAACATTTACCTTTGTTCCTGTATCTAATGTCGCAGAAATATCTAAAATCGATAATTTATCCTCTTCGTGTTCTCGATGCAGGTGCGGGTCTTCTAACTGTAATGAAGCAATAGGTGATTCTAATGAATCTTGTAACATAGCATTTAAAAAAGCAATCAAAATATCTTCATTTCCACTTGTACCAAATAATTGTTTAAAAGCAAAATCAATACGTAAATTGACTAATTGTTGGTTGGACATGGGCTTTCTCTCCCCATCTCATACGATGTTTTTCTTTTATTGTACATAAAAGATTGATAAACATGCAAATAGACCATTAGGATGGATTATACGAACCTGTTCATTCTCATTCTTTTTTCTTGAAAAGGTTTAATATATTGTGTATTTAACAATGGTTTGTATTCCTTTATTAGTTGTTTTTCAATCAAATTCGTATGATCGCTTGTATATTTTCCTATCTCAAAATAAATCAATATAAAATTAATTAATCCTCTGTTGGCATAATATCTTGTTCTAGGCTCATACCCCTTTAAATGATAGAGTAATCTATCACGAACTTTTGATGATTTACCTATATAAAGTGGTGTATTAGGGTAATGAGCTTTTGACTCAAATAATACATATACTGCGTTACAATTCATCTGTAAATTATCTTTGATATCATTAGCCTCAATAAATAAATGCGGGTACATGAATTCTTCTTTTTTCTCAAAAGCAAAAAGAATGTCTTCGGGATTCCTATACAATATAAATTTGTCTTTCATCACAATACTCTCCTTTTTCTAAAAGAGTTTTCCATTTATCCAAAACTGAATTGATTTCAAGAAAAAATTTATACAAACTTTCTTTCGCTTGGCTATTACCTTTGTAAATACCCGTATTTATTTCCCTTTTATGTACAACAATCCCTTGATTATTATAAAAGGACACCTCAACTAGATACATTTCCCACTTTAATTTTACTAATGAAGTAGCATATGATAAATCTTGCAGTGGAATTAAAAACACCTCATCTTCGGTATATTGATTGTATATTTGAATTAATTTAACACTTAACATGTTCTTTTGTAGTCCAATAAAAAGTGTTCCTTCTATAGGATTCCAAAAGTGGTTTTCAAAATCCGTTACTAACCTTTCATTAGAGATATTTCCAGACAAAGTAATTTCGGTTTTCCAAGCTTTATATGTGTCATTTTCAACATCTGTAATAGAAAATGCAAAGAAAAAATTATTTAACTTATTCTGCTGAATTAATAAAACACAACGCTTCAAGTTACTATCCATCAAAATAGTTCCTCCTTACCTTTTCAGTCACAATTCTATCCAATCTAACTTATTAAAACACCATTTTGCTTCATTTCTTATCCAAACAAAAGGATTGATACTCCATTTTTTAAATTTACTCGCCATCTGTCACATAATAAGAACTACATACCTTTAAGCACATATACCTGGATTATGAAAAAAGCTTGTCATTTCAACATTTTTTAACACTTTTCTCCCCAAAAAACAAAAGATTATACAGCTTTCAAAACCGCAACTTAATACCCTTTTACAATAAGGAATTTCATGTGAAAACAGACATACAAAATAAAAAGGGAAAAGTCTTGCTTTAGAAACAAGACTTTTCCCTTTTTATTTTTTCTCTATTGCATACCGACTATCCTCTGCAACACATAAGCTTGCCGCGTTAACTTTTATACTACATTTTCCTAATCGCCGCTTTACCTCCGATTGTAATTTTTCATTTGCTTCCTCTAAAGAACTTGCTGGAATAATCGTAGATTGTGAGTCTGTTACCTTGCCGCCATACATCACTGAAAAGTTCAATTCATATTGATGTATCAAGTTTTCTCCACTCCTTTTCCCTAGATTTCCTCACAGATCATTCTTACTTGTCGCTTCTTTTTGCAGTTTTTGAAGAGTACGCATTTGTGGTACATACCAGCTTTTTCTTAATCGGATGATCGTAATTCCTACAATTAAAATCAAAAAGGCTTGTAGGAAAATATCTTGTGTTTCCCATAACGTGCACAAATACAGAAGACTTCCCGAACAAAAATAATACATGGCCAATATTAGATTTATATTTGCGATTATCATTTGTTTCTTTACAATCGCGGCTATTCCTGCTAAAACAACTGTACAAACACCTATACTTAACAAAATATATGCAATAACTTTTAAAAAAATCATCCCCACACCCCTTTCCCTCCCAAAAACTCATTTAAACCACTTAAAAGACTGAATAAAGATCATAATCTTATTCGATACCAAATGTATTAACAGTTTCTTTAAAATCAATTACAAGCGGATTTGAAGCGTCATTTTTTCTGAAAGGGAAACTTTTTATGCTGAAAATCATATATGCATTGTTTTCCAACGCATCCAATTGAAAATCCTGTAAAAAAGGTTGCACCAGCGATTTTCACTCCCCATTGCCATATATTTTCTTGTAAAAAATGATGTGAAATATAGAGGCATATCCCTGTACAAATAATGATCCAGATTCCATATTCGTCATATTTTCTTTGTTCTAACTTTTGTTCACGAAACGGATACACCTGGATAAACAAAAAGGCTATCAGCAAAACTGACAGCCCAATTCCCAATACAATCATTTTTTATCGCCCCATTTCCACTCGATTACACCTCTTTATAGCGCTTCCGTAACAATTGTTGTACACGTGCCGCATACATTCTAAAATAGGGAATGTTTTGTGCGGCAACCTTTCCAAAATCCATTTGCATTAATGTTTCTTCTAACAGTTTGAACTCAAATTCTAAGAATTTATCATGTTGTTTCTGAATCGAATGCGGGATATTATGCAAGGCATCCGCAATTTCTCGTACATATGTCACACTGTATTCATCTTCGTTTGAATAAGAAAATACATTTCGAATTAATGCAAACGTTTCTTGCAATACTTCATATCCGATATGATGCAATACATTTTGATGTATCAACTCCCCCTCATTCCTTTCTCTATGGTCCTTCAATTCCTGTATTGATTTGAAACTCGTAATTTTCTACAAACCACTTGTCACCTTCTAATAATAAATTCAATTTCATGGTGTGTTTTTCTTGTTGTTCTGTTCCATCTATCGTTACAAGATAATCATATTTAACCGTTACATCTGCTTTATTATCAGCGGTTTTGATGTAGTACATATCTGTTATCTTTGCTTTCGTTTGAATATGCATAGAGCCATCATCTTCTATATGTTTATGTTCATCCTCTGGCGCGTTTAACAATTTGTTTCGTGCTTCTCCTGTTATCATTTCTTTGATTTTCTCAAACCCTGGCTTTTCTTTTTGTTTATTATCATTCTGTATTAACAGCTCTACAAACTGTTTTGCCACTTCTTGCCCTTTATCTTGGGTGTTTTCTGTTAAAACTGTCACACGCTTTTCCAATGCTCGATTCTCTGTTTTTAGCTCTTTTACTTGTTCCGTCCATTTCTTTTCCGTTTGCTCGACTTTATGCTGTAAAGTGCGATTTTGATTCCATAACCATACACTGATACCTACAAGTACAAGTATGACTAAACCAACGATTCCCTGTTTCATCCCTAATCCTCCCTTTCTTTCCGCTTATTTCGGCAAATATGGCGCTGGATCGACTTGCCCAAATTTAAAGGCTGTTTTAATTTCAAAATGCAAATGTGGCCCTGTTACTTGCCCTGTTCTTCCGCAAACGCCTACCTGTTGACCGACTCCAATGTTTTGCCCTTTCTGTACGGTAATGGATGACATATGACCGTATAGACTCCAATATCCATTTCCATGATTAATTACAACTACGTTTCCATACCCGCCGAAGCCGCTTCCGCCTGCGCCAAATTCCGCCAACTCTACAACGCCACCTTTCGACGCGGCAATTGCGGTGACACCGTCCTGGCAAGAATAATCGATACCTTTATGAATTGTGCCCCAGCGTGGTCCAAATGGGCTTGTAATCGTCGTTTGAGCGATAGGACGAATAAATCCTTGTGAACTTGCTGATCCCGTATCTACAACGCCGCCTGGCTTTCCCGCTTCACAATTAAAAGTAAGGCCGCCCATTTGCGCCACAAACTTTGTTACTAATACAGGCCATAAACCATTTGTACCATGCGGATCATTGGCGGCTCCTGGCGGTGCATATTTCGCTCCAATTGCTTCTATTGTTGTAATCCCCATACCGATATAGTTTTTATATAAATTTCGCGCCATAGCGTTGATTCCTTCATCCAAAGTGGCAAACTTCATAAATCCTTTCATTTGTGAACTGCTAGGGTCCATGAGGCCCCCAGGGTTGTTATAGTTCTTTACTGCATTAGAAGTACCATTACCCGTTTCCAATCTTGCAATGGCCGCTAGTAAAACGGGATCGATTTGGTTTTGTGTTCCTGCATTTAAAAAGGCTTGTGCTTTCCCTGTAAAAACGCCGCCCAGGTGGGGTTGTAGTTCTTCTGGTGCCACTGTTTTTCCACCTGGCCGACAAACCGTCATTCCATTACTTGGGATGGTTGCTGGTGCTTCCTCTTCTTTTTTGCCAATGCCTTGCCCCAAAACGATAAATAAAAGAAATCCAATACAGACGAACAATCCTATTGTGAAAGTAGAACTCCCAAAAAGAAATGTCAGTAACCAGGATTTCTTTTTCTTCTTCTTTTTTTGCTCTTGTGCAATCTCTTCTTGTATCGTTTTGTCTACGACTTCTTTTATTTCTGGTCTCATATCATCCCTCCCCCCTTACAACATGTATCAAGATTGATTAGAATATTTTCGAACAATTAGCCCATATGTAAGGGCCAAAAGAATAGGTATAATCGCAAAAACATGGAATAGTAATGTTAAAACAGTAGATTGCTGGTTTTGTATAAAGTCTAATAATCCAAAATGACCGATTCCTACAAACCAAATGAAAAAGGCTAGTTTGGCCCTGTCATCAATACGACAATTTGTTTCACGATGGATGATTTGGAGAGCAAGAAGAATGAGCGTATACCAAATAAGTAACCCTAAACCAATCCATCCTAATAAATCTGTTGGCCATTCTCTCTGTATGAAAAGAATAATTATGTTCATCCATCCCAAACACCCGATACAAAGAAAAATGCTGATACTCACCATTTTCATACACGTTAATCCCCAGTATTTCATAGCTATATCGCTCCTTTTTTTATGAAAAGATAGTAAAGTCCTATAAAACTAGGACTCTACTCATCTTTTTTTGGTGGCTCCAAATCATCTAAGTTATCTAAGTTTTGTGGATCAGTAGAAGGCATCCAATTTTCACTTCCAACGGCTACAGCTCCATATTGTATATCTGGTGTATCGATCGTTACCGCTCTTTCTTGAATCGGCTCATTTTTGCTTACTTCTTTCTCATTTACTTGTGCCAAATCGGAAGTGGAAACGGATTCCGTTGGGATAAATGAGTCAGAAGAGTTTGATACTTGTACGGTTGACTCGACATCTATATCAAGTCTTTTAGCGACAATTTGCCCCGCTTCATTCACTTCTGCAGGTATAGCATCTGGAATGTCTGCATTGGATATAGAAGAACCTGTTTCCATTGTACGTGGGACAATGACACCTTCTTCATTTACATCTGCACGAATTGTATCTGGTATTAACGGTTCATTTACATCTGTTTCAATCGGTGTGGATACTTCTTGTGTTGAAATTTCTTGTTGTGGGATATTTGTTGAAATGTCCTGTTCTGACTGGATTTCTTCTCTTGAAATATCCAGCGGAATTTCTTCTGTTGGAATGTCTTGTTGTGGGATATCGGATGGGATTTCTTCAAATGTTTCATGATCTGCTGATACTTCCTCTAATGGAAGTTCTTGCGTTGGTACTTCTGTCTGGATTTCTTCATACGCTCCCATATCGCTTGGAACTTCTTCTAGTGGTATTTCTTGTTCTGGTACTTCTTGTTGTACATCTTCATGTACTTCTATATCAGTCGGAATTTCTTCTAGTGGTACTTCTTGTTGAATTTCTTCATAAGCCTCCATACCAGCTTGTGTTTCTTCCCCTATTGGGATTTCCTCATCTTCTAAAGATACAAGCTCTGGTTGAACCTCCATTTCTGATTCTTCTACCTCTGTTCCTTCTTGTTGTCCTTCCATTTCTTGTTCTAATGCTTCTTTATCTAAGCTGATAAGGTCTTGTTGCACTGGCGCCTCTTCCTCACCTGGTAACGTTTGTTCTTTTCCTTCCTCTCCTTGCTGTGGTAAATTCTCCTCTTTATCACGATCTTGTAAAGAAATAAGTTTTCCTTTCTTTTGATTCTCTTCTTTTTCTTGTTCCATTTGGTTATTTGGTATATCTTTCGGTATATTGGCTTGCATTAATGGATTGGCCTTTGTCTTTTCATCGTCTGTTCCTGCATTTTCTATTTGACTACCTGCCGCCGCCAATTCAGCCGCATTGTTAAAATGTGCTCCCATTTTGTCCCCAATATAAGACATTGTATTTCCAGTGTACTCTTTTCCTTTATCTACAAAGTTTTCAGTCATAAGGGATATATTTGTGACCGTTTCATACACGCCACGTGCTTTACTAAAGGCCGCAACAATATTTCCTCTAAAGATGTAACATAAAACGAAAACAAGAATTTGGAAAATCATTGTAGACACATATCCTGCAACGCCCGCTTCTGGTAACACGTATAGCAATTCTGCTATTGTAAAGATAATGACAAGCATAACAGACATAAAAATTTTTAATGCCAATGGGCGAATCCATTGTGAGGCCCAGCTTTCAATTACGCGTCGATGTCCTGGCAATAGGGCAACCGCCATAACAATCGGTGAAATAATACTCATGACAAGGAACCATAATTGGAATGCTACAATCAGTAAACAAAATGCAATTACTGGAACACCTGCGAATGTATTCACGACATAATACATGACTGTAAATACAAGACGCTCTCCTACAGAGGAAATCACCATCATTTGGTTTCCTTGATCCTTTACCTCTTTTTGTACTATTTTTACACGATCTTCACCTGGCGCTTTCGCCAATAATTCATCTACTCGTTTAGCTCCCAATTTTTCTTTTGAGTCTTCTCCATACTGTAAAAATAAATATGGTCGTTCAACTAACAAATCCCAAATTTGCTTTTTCACTGAAAAGATTGCGTCCGCTTTAGAACGTCCTGGATCACCCGCAACCGTTCCCGTTGCCTTCGCTAATACTGTTACACTAATTTCGGAACTAATCGTATTTGCACTCTTTAAAATCGTACTTGCGTTTCCAATGTACGTAACAATAAAAGCAATAACAAGTACCGTTTTTACTAACTCGCTTAGACCTTTTGAGGGTTGGCGCTTAATAAAGAAGATATAGCCTGCGTAACAAGCGGATAACACACACGCAATGCCGATAATTGCTGGGAATAGTCCAGAAGATAAAAAGCCGCCTTTTTCAATACCAGCAATATTTTGCATAGCCGCTCCTAATTTATCCGCTACCGCATCTACAATATCCAGGTTCAACGCTTGATCGACTAAAAAGATTGTTAATTGGCCGAGAATCACATTTAACTGAAAGGCCATATTCGCAAACCATTGACAAGTTGTATACAACATCCTTTGTAAATCTTTACCCACACTATCATCACCAAATAAGTATCCACCAACTTTTTGAAACACGTTCTTATCCTCTTCTTTTGGCTGATAAGTGTCGATTTCGTAATACTTATCTTTGTAAATACCATCTGTGTACCCACTAAATAGATTTTCAGAAATTCGCGCCCCTTTTTGTTCCTGTTTCTCTTCCTTTTTTGTATCTTCCGCTAGGGCCACATGGGACCCTAACGGTAGTAAGAAGAATACAAGAATCATACAAATAGAGAAAAGTTTTTTCATTCCTTTTGCCCCCATTTATGGACATGTACAGGTTTCACATCTCCCACAATTGAACTAAGACTATTTGTTGAATCCCATGCCCATTCATAATTTTTCCACTTATTATCCTTTTTATCTTTAACCATTCGGAGGTATAACCCCATTTGAGCCTTTTCTACAGGATCATAAAATTTTATTCTGTAATAAAATTCATCCTCACCCTCTTGTAAATCATATCTATACAAATCGTAGCGCTCTTTCATTTCTTTACTAATGCCTGGATTTTTTACTCGATCTTCCCCAAAATCATATTTTTTGTACTGTAGTTGATTCAATTTTTTTCGGTCCATTTCAATATAAGCCTTTAAATACTCAACTGCGGCTTTATCTGATTCTTTCAGATCACGTTCTTTCTGGCTCTCTTGTTGATTCGCATTGCTTTTTGTTTCATTTGAGCAACCTGCAATCCCCGTTACCATCAACATTCCTGCTACACATAATCCAGATAACATACGTAATTTTTTCATTGTTCCATCCTCCATATACAGATAATTTAGAATACTCTTATCTGTATTGTAATACGAATTACGCCAATTGTTGTGCGCGTTCTTCGTCTGTTTTCGTAGAGGAATCAAATGCAGTCTTTAATTCTTGGAAAACAGGATCAATTTCTACAACAGCGGTTCGGCCAAAAATATCCTGGAACAAGGCTTCACCGCGTCGTAGCTGGCGTAACATCAAGATATTTTCTTCTGTGATCGGTAAGTTATAGTAACGCAACATTTCTTCCGCTTCTTTATCATATTTCAGCGCAAAACAGAACTTCATACCCACATTTGCAACCTCTTTGTTTTCAGATTGATAATCGGATGCGTTTTGTGTTCCTAAATACAAGCCAATATTGTGATAACGTCCTTCTCGAATGATTTTGTCAGAGGAAGCCGCACCCTCTTTATTTTTCAGAATACTTGACGCCTCATCCTGTAGGTATACTTTGAAAATACTACGATCGGAATGCATTAAGGATTTACCAAATGCCGCTAATGCGATTAAGATACTACGAGATAATTTGTCTGTAACACTCTCATTCTTTTCCTCTGATTTCGGAATGCGTAAATGTTGAATTTGTAATACTTGTAATGGACGCTCTAGGCTCAATACGCGGTATTCTTGACCTGGTCTACCAAACAATAAATCTCCCAACTGAATGCCTTCTAAGGTTGCTAAACGATTGGTAAGAGCGTTTAACCGTTCTAATTCAGTTGGTAATAAGTTGGGTTCTAACTTCATTTCCTCTAGTTCTACACGAACCAAAGTTAAACACGCATCTTTCTTTTTCGCTACTCGTTCAATGGCTTTATATAAATAGTCATATCTGATATCCTCTAAGCCTACATCCGATAGGAACGTCAAAATTTCAAGTGCTAAACTCTTCGCATCTTCTATCGTTGCGCTTATTCGGAATGGGTCTAAACAGCCCGCATCCTCTTTATTCTTCCCAAGTGTCCATACCTGCAAGGTATCTTCATTAAACCCTGGTAATAATTCTGGCCACCTTGTACGGTCCCCTTTTGGATCGATTATAAATGCCCTTCCACCACTCATAACAATCCAGAAAGCAAGTAGGTTCATTAAGAATGATTTCCCTTTCCCTGTTTGCCCCGCAAACATAACCGATAAACTTTCAAACGCCGTCACAATGTTATCTAATGCTTTCGCCGCTAGTTCGGGACGAACAAAAACAGGACGATTTAATTTCTTTGTCTTTCCAATATAAAACCCTTGATTGTCACCAATTTGTGTTGTGGCCCCGAACATTCCCATTGCAAGCACGCCTGGTTCCACAAACAATTTGAAGTCCGTATTATAACGTTTAGAACCTGGTAAGAACTCGTAGAAGTATGCTAACTGTTCTCCAAATGGATTGACCAATTCAATTTTCATTTTGCGATATTCTGTAATGAGCGTATTTACACGTGATTTTAATGTTTTTTCATCTTCGGCATACACGCAAAACAGTACACTTAATTCATATCCAGGTGCCCCCGTTGTTTCAAATCGATCTTTTACAATTTTGACGCCTCTTGCTTTACGATCAATTGTTAAATCTGTTGTGCGACCGCCTACCATTGCTTGTTGACGTTGATCGTTTAATTCCAGTTCACTGTTCGAGAGCTTTTGTGTAACCATCTGGTTTTCTAAATGATAAGCTCGAATACTCATTTCAACAGGAAACTTTAACGAATGAGATTGAATGCGATAAATCCACTCTCCACCAGGAAAAGCTGATATTTCGGGCATATCTTTCACCGCAAGAAAAGCCACATGGGATGTTTCGATTTCTCCTTCTTCATTTTGTCTTTCGAGTATAAGAGAACGCCCTGGGCTTTCATCGATTACCGTATCTGTTAATTGGACCATTTCTTGTAAATCTGGACGGCGTACTTTTACCGCCTTTCCTTCTTCATTTTGCAACGTAACTGTAGAACCTACTTTCCAGTTTTGATCCCGATTCAGTTCTTTCATGCCACGTTTGAAGTTATGATGGAATAAAAAGCGCGTCGTAGACGGTTTCGCACGTCTTGTATTAGGAAATGCCCCTCTAACCTGGCTAAATAACACGTCTTCTACTTCTAAATAATTTTCGATTTCCTCTTCTAAAATATCCGTCACATTCATACCCGATATGTTTTGGGCTGTCTCTGCAAAACCTTCTCTTATCTTCTTCATAAACTTCCATGTTTCTACAACAGGGTTACGAATTTGTCTTTCTTTCTGTTCCATGTTCAGTTGTACTAAAACGAAAAAGCGATATTCCATGTTCTCTTTCGCAATGGCCGCATTTCGTAAGTATTCTTTTACTTTTTTAAAAAGAAAGCGGCCTGTTGGTGCCATTGGTCCTTTTAAAGTGGAAATATGTTCATCCAGAATTTCATCTGAATTTGTTGTACGAGGAATCACAAGCAAGTGGACATCATATTCTTGATGGGTAAAAAGAGCGAGTTGATTGCGATAATATACTTTTTTCGTGCTTTCGTCTTGATGATCGTATTCGAATCCGTCTACTTCATATACTGCGGATACTTTTTCGTCTGTACTAAACGCTAAATTCTTTTCAACGTGCTTTAATGGTGATCTGTTCATCGTTTTCAACATCTTTCATTTCCTCCTTTTGGGGTAAAAATGTTAGGTTATAAGCGTGTATGTCCTTCTCTTCTTCTTCACTATATGAATGTACGATTGGTATATCTTTGACATCATATTGCACACACACATGACCACGAATCACATGTTTTTTTAATTTCGGCAAGGCGACTAATCGGCTACTTTGATGCTTACGTAAACGAAATGTGATCCAGGACCGAACAAAAGAGAAAAGTGATTTTCCATCTGTTTTATATTTATCTGCGCCCCATACAAGGAAAAGAGGAATCACACCATAATACATGAGCCAAACTTGATCGATCATATCCCCAAATATCCATTTAAAGGGAGGAAGGAAGCGGAAGGCTACAAGCCCCGCTTCTACCGCCGCAAAATAACCAAGTGCCCTCCATGTAACCGCACGCGGAAGACGATACCCCATAATTTCGTACTGTCTTCGCATATAGTTCATATAGCTTCCGAAACAATAGACAATGATAGAATTTGAGCCTTTTTCCTCCATGTAACTTCCTTCCTTTCCATTCGTTACTTAAACGCCAAACAATCCGCCTAACCACGTTCCTATTGTTTTTAATGCATCTGGTTTGTTAATGAAGAATACAACAATCCCGCCGCCAACAATTAACGTAATTGCTTTTCCCCATGCGCGCTTTGCCGCTACGATCAAGATAACAATGATAAACGCACAATATAAGGCGTATGTTCCTTGTGTCTTCATCATTTCGAAAAATCCTTCCAACCCGATCCCTAACACAAAATGATTTATATTGAACATATACATGCCCCTCTCCTATTTTGTTTTTAAGTCTTTTACAACCCATTGCTTTCCATCTTGTTTGACAAACAACGTGTAACCTGTTTTCATTTTCGTTTCAGAATGCGGATCAATCATAGATACCTCTGTTTGTACCTCATACGTGCCTTTTGTTTTTCCTGGATAAATCTTAGAGGAAAGTACATTTTCAAATTTCATGGCTCCTTCTAACCCTTTAATATCCGTATTAGCTAACACATACGCGAGTTCTTTTTGTGTTGCGGTAGTATAGGATTTAAAGAAAGTGGGTAGAAATTCTCGAATGTCTTCTTTTACAGCGAGTTCATGGACTTCCTCTCGGTCTTTCTCTTCTTTTCCTTCTGGTACTTCTGCTTTTTCATGTACCTTAACAATTTGAGGGAATCCACTAATGACAAAAGCCTTTCCATCTGATTGAACAGAAACCGACACTTGCTGGATCACCTCCTTATCCTCTGGCCCGCTATTATCCGCTTTCATGCGGCTTAATTTATATTTCACTTTAAAAATTACGTTTGCTTCTTTATCTGTAACTTCATCTACTTTTAATACAGTTGCGTATAGAAAATTGGAATCCCATTGCATACTTACGAAATCTAAACCAACTTGCGGATCAAATATTTTCGGTATATAGGGATGTAAGCGCTCTGAACGCTTCTTCTTGCCTTCATCCCCTCTTTGCCATGTAAAGTATTCCTTTGCGAATCCGCGCGCAAACTCAATCGCTTCTGGACGTGTAGCAAGGTTTTGTTTTTGCGTGACTTCCTTTGGAGTGGTGCTGGCCTTTGCTTGTGTATCTCCCTTTCCTTTTACTACGGTTGTGATAGATACAATGAGCATCCAACTAAACAGGAGCCAAAAGGCCCATTTTCCAATTAGGCGGCCTTTATAAGAAGGAAACTTTGTGGCTTTCCTTGCCTTCCCTTGTTTACTTTCAAATGTTTTTGCAAACCACTGTCTCACCTTTTGAAACATATTCATCCCCCTTTCAATTTCGGTACTGGCGTAAAGATCGTTCGTAGCAATCACAAGCAAATGACGCCATGCCAACCGCTGTTGATTCATCTTTTATTTCGTTTCTTGCATAATTAATAAAATTGTTGAGTTTCGTTTGACTGCCTGTGATATAGGGAAATTTAGCATGAACCACATACCGTTTGTCTTCATCCCTCCCCACTTCAAAAGACGTTCCATCTGTAGCCCGAAACTCCCTTACAAACTCCAAACCTTCCAATATATCCATTGTCATCCCCCCTTATGATCGGCCATCTTCCATATTCCCACTACCACCAGGAAGAGAAGTAACACGCCTTCCCATCCTTGCGTATAGTAAATTTCCACCACTTTACTTTTTACCGCTTCCCAGGCTTCTCTTGATCCTGGTACTCTTTCAAATAACCAATCTGAAAAGACAACTAACAGAAAAATACTGGCGCTTATCGATAAAATAAACCGAAACACATTCTTAGAACCTCACTTTCTCACTTGGATTTTGAATATTCCGATAAATATTCCCGAATGGGTCTTGTAATATATCTTGAAACAGTGTGATATACACTGGAATTTCTGGACTACTTACCCCTTTTAAGTAGCGAATCAATTCTTTTTCCCTACTTTCACTACCTGCAACAAATACCAGGCGCCATATCGGTATTTCATATCCCATACCAGCATGTATCCGATAGTCTGCCTTTTTTCCTTCTTGTGTCATGAAGTCGTTATAACGGATAATTTTTTTTTCTAATACTTCTTTTGATCCATAAGATCGTTCCATTTCCATGAATACACCGATGTTTTTATCGATTGCTTCTTTTAATCCAATTACCGCAACCCCATCTGGGCGTATAACACGATTTTTTCCTTTTGCATATTGAAACGTTGCCCGCGGTTCATTGATCCATTCCTTTAGTTCCAACTTTCCTTCTCGCTTAGATATTAATGTCATGGCACATTCAATTTTCGCTAACATTAAACTGTGATACACAAAGGATGCTGAACGTTTGGACCAACTATTTTTCCAATGTACTTCCCCTCGAAACCCACGAACCATCTCGACTCCTTCTGGTGTTAACGTATAAATTCGTTGTGGTTTCGCAAATTTTCGTTTCTGGTTTCGTGGTGAAGTAACAGGTAAATACTCGTAACGGATATAGCCCGCTTGCTCTAGCTTATATAAACGATTTGTTACAGATTTTTTTGTATAATCTACATACACCTTTTGATGAATGTACTCAATATCCAAGTAGATGTGTGTATGCAAACTCATGAGTAGTTGTTCATCTGAAATTTGAAATAAAATGTTTCCCATGTCCCTTACTCCTTTTCCCACATATCGAAAATGCTCACTTCTTCTTGTGGTGTATCCTCTTTTATTTCTACATTTTCTGTTTCGATTGTTATAACAGGCTCTTTTACTGGCTTATCTTCTTTCTTTACTTCTATTGTTGTCGTAGCTTGTTTTCGGAATGGGATAATTTGCGCTTGATGTGTGAGTTCGACTTGCTGTGTTTCCGAAACAGGTTCTTTCATTTCTTCATTGGAAGACAATTTTTCTTCTAATTCATCTAGCCCCGATGTCACAACAGGTTCTTCTTTGGTTAAATTGACTTTTTCGGCTTGTTGATACTTGCCTTTTCCATATAGGAACTCATCAATTTCCTTATCGATTTCTAATCCTGCTTTCCCATTTTGTTGCTCTAAAGAATGAATCTTTGCTTTGGTCCATTCATTTGATGCGTGAATTTCTTTTTCATTTTTATAATTCGCCGCTTTTCCATTTGGTAGGTATCGGTCTAATGGTGGAACACGTATGGTACACCACACATTTTTTGCCTCACCTCTGATATAATCTTGTGTTTGTATGGCTACAACTAAGTTAGGAAGGTTTTGCAAATACTCTGTACGGAATTGCTTTTGCATAATGCCCTCTAACGTTTTTGCGGAATTATGACCTTGCCTACATACAAAGTAATTTCCGCCCGCTTCTGTTAACATGTCTGTTAACTCTCTGTCTAACTGTCCCGAAACTTGCTGTGTAATCACCCATAATCCAAATCCATGCTTCCGATCCTTCGCAATAATTTTAGGAAGAACGGGTACTGGAACGTCATGCGCTTCATCTATCACTCCTAAATGTAGTTTGGAACCATGCGGCCGCTGTTGGGCGATACGGTGATATTGGTTACAAATGTAACCGACTGTCAGTAATGTATCTTCTTTTCCCATGCCCGCTAAATCATAAAAGATAAGGTGGCCTTCATCCATCCATTTGCGAATCTCTAAGGAAAAGCCCGTTTGCCCATACATACGCTTTAAATACAGCGTATTGCGGAAAATATCTAATCGGTTTAAAATCGCCTGTGTGCTGTCTTCTAATGCGCTTCCTACTTCATATTTCCAAAAGTGAGAGTAATATTTTTGTTCTGGCCCTTGTAAATTGGCGATTACTTTTGCTCGAAATAGTTCATCACTAATGAATAATGGGATGCTTAAAATGGTATGAATTTGACTCTTATCACAAAGTAACGTCCCAATAGTCGCTCTTAGTAATCGTTCTGTTTGTTGTGCTTGCCCTTGAATCATTAACTTAATCATTTCCATAATGGATTCAACCACTGTTTGGATATCTTCATTTGAAAAACGATGAAACAAATTCAAAGCTGGCGGATGATCTGTGTTTCGAAAACGGATAAAGTGAACCTTACTCCAATCCACTTCTTTCCCATCCTTTTCCGCTTTCAATAGTCGATTCATTGCTACATATGCCAAATCTTCGGTCGGATCAAATAGAGACAATCCACCCGCTTCATTCGGATTTTCTAGCCATTTATCAATGACACTTTGCATCAATCTCATGGCAATGGTACTTTTACCAGACCCAACTTTCCCCGTAATGTAACCATGATTCTTGAAAAAGTCTTCTCGAATTTTTACTAATCGATCCTTGATATAGGGATGCATCACATGGCCAATTGAAATGCCTTCGGCCAATAAATCATTCGGTATCATGTTTTCCCCTTTATCTAGATACAAGATGTTGCGCTCTGTCTTGCTGTTTTTATCCCCTGTTACGTTAGGAAAATGGAACAAGTTTAATAGCTCTGATCCCGTCCATATCATTTTCCCGTATACGGGATGTGGTACAGCTGGCATACTGCGTCTAAGCCTTCTGTATCTAAGCTCATTCACATCGGCCATAATACTTGCTACCATATGTCCTAAATGCTTAATAACAGGTACACCAGGATAATAATCACTTGCAAATGAAACAGATACTTGAAACGCCACTTCATTTTTGGCAAACCGTTTATTTAATGCACGAATTTCTTCTTTTTCAAAAGCATCTAGCCCATGCTTTTTCTTCTTTCGAATGGCCTTTTCTGCTTTTCGAATCCCTTTTGTCAGCTGATACCCGTTATCTGGTGTAAAAGCAACATCAATCCATGTCTTTTCTTCCATTGCACTTCCTAACATCGGTAATACATCACGTGTATAGCGCGCTAGTGATAATGTGGCATCTAGCCGCTTTCTCTTTAATACCATCCGTCCTCCTACCGCTTTTCTTGTTGGAAATGGCATTTCTTCCTTTTGGACGGTATAAATTTCACTGTGGGTATAGGCGCTTTGTATGGCTTGCACAACCTGTTTGATTTTATCTTCTGGACCACCTACATAAAAGCGAACACGTTCATTTTCTCCCTCTGGACGATACATCGTCATGCGGTACCAATCGCGACCTTTTAACAGACGTTCTAAAGGCTTTCGACCCGAACCATGTACATGCCGAATCATTTGCCCTAGTTTATCTGGTGTGACCTCATCATCTATGTGCGGAATGAATAATACGTATCGATACCGCTTCTTTTCTAGATATAAATAGATGCCATGTAAGACAATCCGTATAACAATTCCTAACAGGATCAGCAAGGCAATCCCGCGAAACACACCGACTACGGTTGGCACCAGCTTCATCAATTCTGTGAGGATTTTTTCTTTAGAAAACCAGACAAATGCAATAGCTCCTATACCTAAGAGCATTTTCCAGTTCTTTTCTATGAAGTTTTCAATTTCTTTGTCGAGCTTGCTGTGCGCCACTTCTTCACTTCCTTTCTATCCTTGAAATGGCCTTATGCAAGGGCGAATCGTTTTTCACGATGCTTTTCTGTGCGTTCTTCTGCGGCTAATTGAATCAAGATTTGAGGTTGCATGATCCCGTTTTGAGGTTGATTAATTTGATCTAAGAGTGTTTTATAGTTGAAGAGTTCTTGCTTCACTTGTTCGATATCTAATTCACCATCTACCGTTACTTGTTCTTTCCAGAACGTTTCCCAGCATTCTTGACGATTTTGATACGCTTGTTTTCCCATCTTGCTTCCTCCTTTTAAGTTGGGAGGATATTCACTGAATGTCCTCCCGTGAATATTATGATTTGTGCGCTTTTTTATAGGGGTCTAATGTGACTAAGAGGGAAGAGAAAATCATGCTCTTTCCCATTCTTCCCGTCCATTCTTTTGTACGATTATTTGTTGAAGGTGTATGTGTTGTATGTGGAACTCTACCAATATAAAAACCGCGTTTACTTCGCATGTGCTTAATTGGTTTCATAAAAAAACCTCCTGTATTGTTTTATCGTTCTATATCGTTAAATAGAAATATTGTATAGTTTTAAGCGATGAGTGGGTCTAATTCTAAATACACATCAAATCTGTGCAATAACTCTTCTGGTATCGCTTGAAAACTCACGAAAACTCTTACATTCAGTTCCTCTAGTTCTTCTAAAAGATTGATGAATCCCTCTGGATTATTGGAATACAACCTTAATCCTTCATCTATGATAACGACATCCGATTGTTTGCATGTTTCTATTTCGGTTTGGCTTAGAAAAGAATCCTTTGATGTAAAAGTGACAATTTGAGCACCCATTTTTTCGTATTCTTTATACTCTCCATCCCCATCTAAGACAGTCGCTTGTTGATTATCCGCCATGACAAGAGTAAGAAGTTGCTTCATCAAACCTGTTTTTCCTTTTCCTGTACCACCTCGTACCAGGATATTTCTATTTTCTTCTCCAAATACAAATTGAGGATTCATTTTGTTCCCTTCATTCTCTATGACAATCGAATTTGACTTACTCATGTCATACCATTTTGGTTTTATAAATGATGGGATTTGTGCACTTCTTCCAATAAATGTTCCACACATAGCAATCTCACCTTTCCATTCGTATCAGTTTTTTATAAAGCTACTAAATCTAATTCCTCTAAATCTGTAGAAAGAATCTTAATTTCTTGTTGGTGCTCTTTGAATAGAACATGTTGGATATTTTTTCGCAACTGAAACCCATCTTCCACCAATGCAAGTAAATATGATTTCGTATATTTCCTATCATTGATTTGATAATGTACATCAAATATGCACATTTGATCCCGCCCTCCCTTATCAGTTGAGAGTGTTTTACACTTCTTGATTCTTACGTTTTCTAAATGCGTAAACAGCTAGGATGCTTCCAAGAACGACAAATGTAACACCAATCCATTTCCAATATGGATTTTCAGCTTTGCCGCCTGTTGTTGGTAAATGACTTTCTACTTTCTTAGGTTGTTCTTTCATCGGTTGTGGTTGTTTTACAATGTGTTGTGGTTTCTCTGGTGTTGGTACAGGTTTTTCAATGACCTGTGGTGTTTGTGGCTTCTCTGGTTGTGGTTGTTCTGGCTGTGGTTGTTCCGGTTGCTCTGGTTGTGGCGTTTCTGGTGTTGGTGGAACTTCTTTTTTCTGATCTGCTACAACATGTTTGATAATCTCACCATCTGTTTTAATTTCAAAGGAGAATGTTTCTTCATTGATTAAATATCCCTCTGGTGCGAATGTCTCTTTATATGTGTATTTACCAGCTGGTAATTTTTCAAACTTTGCAATGCCTTCTTCGTTTGTTTTTCCTTTTACAACTTCCTGGCCTTGCTCGTTATAGATTGTAAACTCTGCACCTGGTAACTTGTTGTTTCCATCGGCTACGTCTACTTTTGTAATTTCTAAGCTACCTTCAATCTTTTTGTTTTTTACGGTGTGTTTAATAATTTCACCATCCGTTTTAATTTCAAAAGAGAATGTTTCTTCATGTGACACATAACCTTGTGGTGCAAGTGTTTCTTTGTATGTGTACTTTCCTGCTGGTAGTTTATCGAACTTCGCAATACCTTGTTCGTTCGTTTTTCCTTTCACGACTTCCTGGCCTTGCTCGTTATAGATCGTAAACTCTGCACCTGGTAACTTGTTGTTTCCATCGGCTACGTCTACTTTTGTAATTTCAATTGATCCTCTAATCTTCGTATTCTTTGCAACCAGCTCAATTATTTTTCCATTTTCAGTGATGCTAAACGGAATCGGCTCTTTTACCAGTACATAGCCCGCTGGTGATGTTTTTTCGATGAATTGGTACTTTCCAAATGGGATATTATCAATTTTGATTAACCCGTTTTTGTCTGTCTTATGCTCACTGATCTTCTTACCCTTTTCATCAGCTAGGATAAAAACAGCACCTTCTAATTTCGTTTTTCCGTCTTCATCTACTTTTAAGAGCTGTACATTTCCTTTTACTTGATCGTTTTTCACTTCAAACGTAAGTATTTGATTATGCTCTTTTACTTCAAATGGATACTTTGTTTGATTTAATAAGTAACCTTCTAATCCTTTCGTTTCCTGGAAGTAATACTTTCCAAACGGAAGAGAATTTACTTTCGCAATCCCTTCTTGATCTGTTGTTATTTTTGTGACTGCCTTTCCTTCTGGCGTAAATACTGTAAATTCAACGCCTGGGAGAATCTTGCCTGTATCACTTACCTTTTTAATTTCGATATTGCCTTTGATTTGTACATTTTTCATTTCAACAACAGCAACTTCACCTGTTTTCACTTCAAAAGGCTTTGGTGTAGCATCTAACACATATCCAACAGGTGCTTTCACTTCTTTTACAGTGTATGTGCCAAGTTCTAAGTTACCCATTTCAGCGATACCGTTTTTGTCAGCTGTAATCGTTCCCATAACTTGTTGATTGCTGTTTGCGATTTCAAATACTGCGCCTGGTAGTGGCTTTTTGTTTTCATCCACTTTCATCACTTTTAAGGCGCCATTTGCTTTCCAGAATACTTGTAAGTCTGTGCTTACTTGTTCTGTACTGCGCTCTAATAGTACAGTTGCATCTTGAATCGTACTTGTTCCTTTATATACGACTGCATGAATATTTGTTAGATTTGAAACGACTTTTAGAGATAGTTCACTACTCTTAGAGGATTTTGGTACTTGAATACGGAACTTTTCTCCTAGTTGGAATGTTTCTTTCCCTTCACCTTGTTCTGTGACAATACGTGTGCCTTGTGGTGCATTGTTCATTTGCACTTGAAATGTACCTTTTTTTGCATTTGTTTGAACGTTGTATGTTGTTGTTTCAAAATATTCACCGTTTAATTGTGCTTCTTGTTTATCCGTTGGAATGACGTTCATCCAGACATCTTGTGTATCCTGGCTCTGATTTGCCGCATGAATGATGTTCTCTGCCGCTTTTTCAACAGCCGCATTTTTGAACTGTAATTCATCAACGGAAATCTGGCCAAGTGCATTCCAAAGAGCTAATTGCGTTGCGTAATGGGCTTCTTGCCATGTGGAAACACCTAAATTTTCTGGTGTGTTCTGCGGGTACCCATTCATTAAGATACGATAAGATACATCATCTGTTTTGCCCGCTTCGGGTAAATCTTCTCCATTTGGGGATTTTAAACCGTATACCAGACAATACGCGATTTGACCACTAGCGTTCTTTAGAAGCTCTGTACGAATATCTTTCCCATACTGCGGACTATAGGCCCAATCCATCTGATACCTTTCTCGATTGATTACCTCCGCACTGGCTTGATTCAGTGGAATCAAGAAGCTCATTACAAATAAAAGTACACTCGTAAAGAGTAGTAGTGTTTGATACGATCGTTTCAAAATCATTTTTTACAGCTCCTTTAGGATTATTCAGTTTTCAAAGGACAGAATATTCAGAATTTTACCTTTCTAAATATAGAACAATATACTTTAGTCATAATTATTTCGTCTTTTAGCTGAATTTCATTTACAATACACTTAGTAGGAATAGATGTGATCAATAACATGAGGTTTATTCATTCTGTGATGGATATTGCACGATAATATGTTGGTCTGAAAAGTTTCTCGATCGGAACTTCAAGGAAATCAGCTATTTTTTTAGCTTTATTGTCTTTCAGGCTCCTTCTTCCAATTTCAACATCATATAATGTGCCGATTGGAATTTTAGCGCCTTTGGAAACTTCCTTAATACTTAAACCTTTGGATTCCCTGTATTCTCGTACAACGGTTTTGTTTTCATGTGACGCTAGCATTTTTTCACCCTCCCTTCCCTTAATTACATTGTATTCGGCTTAAAGCCGAAAGTCAACACAAAATGAATAATTTTTATTCAAAAACGCAATTTCGTTTTAAAATCCATGCAAAGGAGTTTAATTATGGCCAATACATTTCTAGGACAAAACCTTAAACATCTCAGGAACTCACAAAAGCTAACTCAAAAAGAGCTAGCTTCCAAAATTGATATCTCTTATTATGCTTATAACAATTGGGAAAATGATTTAAGGGAACCAGATTTGCTATCTTTAAAAAAGTTTTCTATTTACTATGACCTTCTTATTGATGAATTAGTTAATACACAAATAATTTCATCAGATTCTATAGAAATACAAAATCAAAAACTAGATATGATAAAAAATTTAGAAAAAAAAGATGTACTAAAACCACTTGAAGAAAACTTAAAAAGACTAAGATCATTAAAGGGACTAAGTCGCAAAAAAATCGCAGAAGAATTAAATACTCCCTATAGTACCTATGCTGGCTGGGAAAATGGATTCAGAGAGCCTGATATTTCCACGCTCAATAATATAACTTCATACTATAAAGTAAGTATAAATGATTTATTGAATCCAGAAGCGGCCGTTAGGGATGAAGATACATTAAAGCTCATCTCGCGCTTATCTAAGAATTTATTTGAAACATACATAAGCGTTCCAGATGAGCATAGAGCTGAATTAGAGAAAAAATTGATCGCCTATATGAATGAATTTAAATCTCAAAAAAAGATCAAATAAGATTAGTTAAAATAATTATGTTTAAATTAGCCTGTCTTTTCTATATTTTCCCCTGTACTTTCTTGTTTACATATTTGGATTAAGTCCATATATAGGTTGAAAATAGTATATACATCAGTTGTACAACAATTATTCTTAACGTTTTGCTCTAACCAATGAACATTTAATTCCATGACAATGCCACATCCTTTTCTTATAATTTAAGAATCAGCGTCAAGGTGGTGTATTTTTTTTACAGAATCAAAAATCGCACCACCCCCTACAAAGTACGAAAGACGCTACAATAAGTAGCGTCTAATCATTTTAAAATTCAGTTTTTTAAATTTACACTCAACCGGTCCCAGGGTCTACCATCATATAAGATGAAGTTAAAGAGGGATTATCTTGAACCTTAGCAAACTTTTCAACAGGTTCATTATGTAAAGAAGTTACTGAAATCCCTAAAACAAGTAGTATGCACATTAAATATTTAGTCAACTAAATTCACCTCGCTTTTCAATAGCGCTTGTTTCACACCTCTAGCATAAAACAAGTTTCCAGATCTTTCAAAAGATATTAATGCCTCTTTTAAACCTTGTATGTCTCCAATTACTTTTGAATAAGAATATAATTGATGTGCACTAAATCCATTTTGTTCCAAATCTTTATACATTGCAAGCCCTTTTTCTCGATCTCCATGTAAACATTCATAATGAGCATGTTCACCAATATGAATATAATTAAAATCAATCTTATGAAGATTAAAATTATTTTCAATGTAAAGATGTGCCAATGTTGTTTTAAAAGCAAAATATTTTTGAGATTTTCTAGGGACATGGATATTATCAAGAAGCTCCAAAGCTGATTCTATGTAGATTTCTGCTCTCAAAGGGTTCTCATATATGTAACTTTCCCCTAAACACCCTTTTGCAACAGCCTTAATCATCGGAATTTCTAAATCTGATTTTAAGATCGATTCACAGACTTCTCTACATTTATCAATTTTGTCACTCAACAAATATATATAAGCAAGCCTTTCTCTATATTGCATATATAAATGATCTTTTATATATGTCTGTTTAATGTCTTTTATAAATTTTTCCGCGTCTTTTGCAAAGGGAGCGACTGCATTTGATTCGTCCTCATCATACATAGCCACAGTATAAAGCAAATTTGATAACGCTTGACACTCTGCGTTAGAAGAAAGTTTTAAATTTTTAATTTCATCAACTATTTTTTGCCCCTTAATTTCATTTTTATTTCTTCGATTAAATAAATCATAAATTAATAGGTACTGACTCACACTATCGGTATTAATATGTTTTTTTATTAATACATCTATAATCTCATAATCACCAGAAACATGCGAATAACACAAGGCTTTCCTAATGTTCAAAGGACTTTTTATTAAGAGTATAAAGGTATTAATTTTTTGACGTCTTACCTCTAAATTGTCATATAAGATACTAACCACTTTTAAAAAGCTGTCTAATTTCATTTCATATTTATTTTTACATTCAATTGCCCTAGTTATTTTTTCTCTACTTACCCCCGATAATTTAGCTATTTTACGTAATGTATATTTTTCGTTTATTTTTTGCGATATTTCATCCATAAGATGTTTCATTGTAGTTTCTTTTGTAATGATCTCGTTCATAGTGACAATTCCTCCTCACTAAACCCTATTAGCCCTTTACAAAATTTTAACATATCTTCATGTTTTTTATTTTAGAATATTACGAATCTTTACCAACACGGTTGAAAAAATAAAAACTGAAAATTCTGAAAATTTTTATTGGAATTTCGAATAGGTTTTATTCATCTTTTATTGATATTTTGCGAGGAACGTTTTACAATACAAATATAACAACAAAAAAAAATAAACCCACCTCGAGCTTTTATCTGGCTGAAGTTTGGCGACGACACCAGATAAAAGCTCCCTAACAGGGTTCATTCACATAAAAAATTTATATGATTTTTTTTAGTATCATACTTGATACTGAAATTATACCATATTGTATATGTAATGTGAATATAGAACCTCTGTTTTTCCAGCATTTTTCTGTTTATTTTAGGTGGGAAAAATAGGAGGTTTTTTCATGCTACTAAATAACTTTTTGCTAAGTAAAGCAAAACGAGAATTAAGTCCAAACCTTGTTCATGTTCCTACAGGTGCTATCAATAAATCTGTTAAAAAAGTAATTAAAGCTATTGATATTATTCTGTTCGAGTATGAAGGTAAAACCACTAAAGAATACTTCGAACAAACACCACGCCGCTATAAGGCATTAGAAGTTGTTTTATCTTACCTAGTACAAGAAGGCTACTCTCAAATGAGACAAAATCAAATCAGTGAAAAATCGGGTATTTCTGTGCCGATCATCAACTTTATTCTGAATTGGTTAGAGGACCTTGAAGTATGCCATCAAATCAAAACAAGACGTCATGGTAGGATTGCACCATCTATTTACATATTAAGCCTCAATACCAATTATTTAAAAATCATTGAATATTTTAAGCAAAAATGGGCTTTTTCAATTGAAATTTTTGCTACATTTACAAAGTTTCTATCTAAAAAACTAAGTAAAAAACAGGAGAAACCTACAGATCAAGCCGAAAAACCAACTGTGCCTACATGCCAGGGAATAGATATATTGGATTCTGTTGCTCCTATAAATGAAGAAGTAGAAGAAAAAGAGCCAGAGAATGCCCCTACTTTGGGTGAAAAGTTAGAACTACGATTCCACGAAATGGATGAATTTATGAGTGAAGATCAAAAGAGACTTTATATATACATCTTAAGTAAAGACACAAACATTACTGAAAAAGATGCTTATACAATCGCATTGCGTATGCCGCCAAACGTAGATTGGCAAGCAAGAAAGTCTTTTGAGGATTGTGTACAGATGTTTGAGGTAAACAAATCGCAAGTAAGTACGCCTGCACATTTCATGAAAATTTACACACAACAGCTAACTGCAAACAGAAAGCGTAGAGAGCAACAAACAAAAGAACGTAGAACAAATATGGCATTTGGAAAAACAATGAAGAGTCTCATACCATCAATGGATTTATTCAAAAAAATGACTGATCCAAACGCCTAAATCTCATTTTCCACAAAAAAATAATTGTTTTATAGCCTTGTTCAAAAAATTCACCTCTAACAAGGCTTTTTGTCATGCCATTATTTATTTTAATAGATTAAACACATTATCAATCTATTATATTTTTATAAATTAAGGGCGTTTTTCACAACAAATCCACTATGAATTTACACTCGAATTGAACCTGCTCTTAAATCAGTAATTAAATAAGAAGAATTTTCTAATCCCTTGTGAGAGTAAGGCTCATTGGGCAAAAATAAATCCTAATGTATTTAATAGTTTTAATTTTTTTTAAAACAAGATTTATTAATAAAAGTATCCTATATCGGAAGTTTCTTTTTTTACTTCTAAATAACATCCCAAAATTGATCTAAATATGAAAATAAGAATCTGTTCTTCACTTAATATATAAATCTACAGTATTTTAGTTACTCATCATATTTCCGAACAACCATACTATTTATAATTAGCTTTATTCGCTTATTTACCTACATATCATGATGATCATTTACTTACTATCATTTCTAATTTTATCTAAACATACAGCAAAAATGTTGATGTCTATATTATCTCAAAGTGATGCAAATGTGATTCTTATGTGGTGTATACATTGTGAAAAGCGGCATCGCTTCGGCATAAGCGTAAAGCAGGTGTTATGTACATGAACCCTAGTATTTTTCTACATACATAAAGTAAAAGAAAAACGAAGCTCTCCTGGTAAGGGTATCTTGATTCAGCTATGAATCAGATTCCGTTGCCAGGCAGATTTTCATAAAACTACGTAGGCGGGGCGGCGGCCATTCCCATTCCTAGCATATCGTCCTCCCTCAACATCGGCCCATCATTCGCCTTCCACTCATTCCAATACATCTATATATTGCCCTATATCGCAACTGCAAGCCCTGTCTAGCCAGGCCCATATGCCCCCGCATAGACCCGCAATGTCCGGGCTCCTGCATCCAGCACAAACCCCTAAAAAAAAAACATCACGACCTAGAATCCCTTATTGCTTGTTTGTATGGTTCTCGCTTATAATTGCGGTACACAATTTTTAAGACAAAGGAGTATATAAACATGACTTGGGACCTTTCTGTTGATGTTTTCCTTTCTGATCTGTTAAAACACGGCCGTAAATCCTCCACAGTAAAACAATACCGCTACGATCTCACGCTTTTTACATCCTGGGTTCAGAAACACGTCAAATCGCCCCCAGAATCGTTTTTCCGTTCTTTTGATGCAAATGTATTAGTTAGGTACTTAACAGCTCTTAAAAAGGAACGTAGCGCGTCAATTTCTAATGTGAAGCGTGTACGGGGCATTCTGATTAACTTTTTACAATTTCATGGCGCGGGCCAAGATTTAAAAAGTGATGTCTCCCCTCCTGGACTGACTTCTAAACACTTTGCATCGGACAAGGAAATTAAAAAGCTATTCCGCGTCATGCGTAGTTATAACGGATTAACCGACTACCAGGCGTCAGGAAGAAAGTTTATTCTAGAACGTAACCTTTTATTGATTCATTTCATGTTAGATTACGGATTATCCATCCAGGACATACTTACGCTTTCTATGCATGATGTACACTTTGGAACCAATACGATTACCCCAGGAGGGCTACACGCCCATAAACGATCTATTACTCTTTCAAAAGAGCATGTAAAACTTGCCTTATCTTATTACACCAAGATTCCTAACCTTGTAAGACCGCGCCAACAAACAGGCGACCCCTTCTTTGTGGCGTTTGATTTCGGCCCGCAAACATTCCGCTGGGACTATGAAAAAGATCAACCCGCCGCTTTAACTAGAATCGCTGTACAACGCATGTTACAGAAAGAAGTGAAACGCGCTGAAATTCATGTCACGCCTACCATGCTACGGAACCGTTTTATACTAAATGCGCTACAGAATGGCATGAAACCCATTGAAATAAAATCGTATTTGGGATTAAAAAGCATTGAGGCCCTACATAGATATGTTCAATTCTGGAATAAACAGCAATAACATGGGTGCTACCCCGTAATGGAATGATTTTAAATTGTGATATAATGAACAAAAAGATAGATATAGAGGGGACATTATGACAGAAGAGCAGTTATTAGAGCTTGCGGAAGAAATTTACCAACAATCATTTGAAGCAAATAACTTTTATGAAATAATGATGCAATTAGAAAGAGAAAAAGTGGAATATTTTGATGAGATAAGAGTTTCTTCTGCTTTTTATTCTTACATTTATAATTCATTAGTAGTTTCAACGTTTGCAGTCGTGTCCAAATTGTATGATAACACTAAAAACAAAGATGCAATTAGCGTTAAAAAATTTCTTGATCGATGTATGGAGTATAAAAATTTTTCAACTGAATTGATAGTAAGCGGATCAACACCAGAAACCTTTTTTAAATTAAAAAAACAAGAATATGAACAATTCGAAAAAAATAACAGCTTAGACTGGTTGTATACTCAAAGGAATAATATATATAGTCATAATACTAAAAAGGCTATGAAAAACATGGATAAATTAATTGAAAATAACCCTTTAAGAAGAGAGCATATAAAACAATTTATTGATTTTTCACTTGAACTAAGTCAAGTTGTCATTGTTAATTTAACAGGCAAATTAAGAGCTTCATTACCAAAAAATATTTCTGATTTAAAAAATACATTGATGTTAGTTCGTATAGGGAATGAATATAAAGAGACTTATATTAGTGAAAAATCACGTGAATAAATCGATAAAAAAGCCCTGGTTTTACTTGCACCAGGGCTTTTTTATGTTATTTGTTAACTTTTTAAAGCATTTCTAAAAAATACAAAATAAGTAAAAAAATACTTGTTTTGTGCGCTAGCGCATGATAAAATGAAATTAAGAAATGCGCTAGCGCATTCAAATATTGAAAAGGAGCTGTTGACCATGAAATTCTTTCAAAGTGTCACTACCTTAGAGGAACTGAAAAAGCAATATAAGAAACTAGCTAAAAAGCACCATCCCGATTGTGGCGGGAAACATGAAGACTTTATCGCATTAAAGAAAGAGTATGACAGACTTTTTGAACAACTACATAGTAACTCTGGGAAACAAAACAATGGAGCATACCAAAACATCATAGACGAACTTATAAAATACGATATTGAAATTGAGGTCATTGGGACCTGGATTTGGATCACGGGCAACACCTACTCATTGAAAACTGAATTAAAACAACTTGGATTTAAATGGGCATTTAAGAAAAAGGCTTGGTTTTGGTATGAAGGAGAGTACAAGAAGTTTCATAACAAAGACTTCTCGCTCGATGAAATCAGATCAATGCACGAGGTAAAACGAATTAAGAAAAACAAGCCGAAACTTGAAGCATAAGAGGGGTTTCCCCCTCTTATCTTTCTAAAAAAAGGAGATGCCCACATGTATATAAATGCAAATTGTGAAAAATTCAAGCATATCTATGATATGAAAAGATTAAAGAGTTATAGTGATATGGTGGATCGGGATATAGAAAGATTAGAAGAAATTATAAAAAAACTTAAAAATTATCAAATGGATATCTACGAGCATGCTCAAACTGTTGCAAATACTCAATTTAAAAGTGTTGTTACACTTGTGAGAAGAAGAAATTATGATACAAATCATGTGAAATACCATGTACAACTAGAAATGCGCCCAAACGTTGGTACAGATTATATAGAAAATGAATGGGTGTACGGTTTTTATAAACATGAAAAAATGTTTACAGGTAGAGAACGTCACCTGGCTTTAAAATATGCGGATCAGCTGGCAAAGCAGTATCAATCCGAAATTGAAAGGAAGGGATTTTGATGCAAAGAAAATTTAGGCTTCCAGACGATGTCTGGGAGCAATTTCTAAAAAAAACAAGTGCCCCAGGAGAAACATTACGTCTATTAGTGGTTAATTACAATAGTGATGATAGCGACCCATTAGAAGAGGTTATGGGAGTTGAAGAAGCCGCCGAAAAGTGGGGTATGCCACCAGGAACAATAAAAAATTTATGTGCCGCGGGAGAAGTAAAATCAAAAAAAATAGGTAACAGATGGATTATTTCAAAAAGACAGTCAGCCCCACGATTCAAAAATAATTAAACCTTGTAGAAATCAATAAAAGTCAATACAAATGAATACAAGTGAATATGAATCAATACGAAAATACTTGTATTTTTATGGATTTTTGCCGATTATTTTGTATTGACTTGTATTAAATTGTATTAATTCATATGTAATTGTATTGACTTTTTAAACGTTTTTAGCATATAATGGAATTAAGTTAATCGATAAAAATAATCTTTAGGAGGTTTTTATATATGGTAATTCTTAAAGCTGGTGGCGACGCGGGAAACAGTGGATTAAAGTTAAATGTATTAGGTCTTAATCCTTTATTCATACCAAGTATTTATGCGCATCATATTGGAGAAATAACGAATATTTTAAGTGAGGAAGATATTTCTGTAGAGGAATTAGAAAATAACATTGATGTGACGATTTCATCACCTACCCTACAAGTAAACAACATACGCTACATTATTGGTCAAAAAGTGATTGATGAAAATATTAAGGGTATTGAAATGGAAAAGAAATCTGATAAATCGAAAGATGATCTTGTGCTCCTTGTTACATTAGCTGGTTTAGCAATTAACGCTATGAAAAAACAACCAAATAAAAATAAAATTGATGTGACTTATGATCTATCTGTTGCATTACCTGTCGCAACAATCACGCCTCAAACAGCACAAGAATTTGTAGAACGTTATATGAATCATCATACGGTGAAATTCCACCACCCAAGCGGACGTGAAGTAGTAGTTAATATTCAAGTTGAATTTTGCAAGTGTTTACCAGAAGGCGCGGCGGGTTCATGGGGAATCGTTTATGATGAAAAAGGTAAAACAATTAAAAGAAAAGTAGAAACTACAGAAGATAAAACCACTGAAATAGACTTTGTTGACAAAACAATATTATCTTTCGATATTGGCGCTGGTACGACAGAAGAAGTTGTTTCTCATGGTGTTAGCTTTAAACATAAAATGAGTCGTGGTTTACCATATGGAGTTAAAGAAACTTTACTTGATATTATTAATGTTTGGAACTTAAACAATAAACAAAAGACAATAGACAGTATTGCTGAATTTAATGCAATTTATCTTGATTCTGAACACCCTCGTCATATTCGTTTAAAAGAGGCATCACGTGGCGCATTATTAGGTTTAGCAAATCGAATTGCAACTGATATTATTAATAAAATTGATGATATGAAAGATGATCCGTATGTATTCATTTATGGTGGCGGTGCCGCAATTGTAAAAGAAAGTCTACAGCAAATTTTAGAACAAAAAGGCCGTTTAACAAACGTTATTTTCTTAAAAGATCCACTTTTCGTAAATGCACGCGGATTACTTGTGTACACATGCTCTCCGAGATTTGAAGAATTAAAAGAAAAAGCGCTTGCTCCTGTCGGTGAAAAATAATGGCTCGTAAAATATACAAAGCTGGTGATAGAGCAAATGTCTATATCAAAAAAGACATTTCACCTGAAATGATCGATTTCATTAACAAGCAAAGTGATCTTACAATGTTCTTTTTGTATGCGGCGCAACAACTTCATAAAAAAATTGGTACTACAGATGTAGCGGAAATTTTACCACGCAAATATACATTTGCATTAGATAACGCAACACAGCCTTTACCAATTAATCATGATGAAGATTTAAAAACTGTCCATACACCTGTTTCAGATCAAACGCATATCGAAACAAGTCAAAAGATAACGAATCCTGGGGAATCCAATGATGAAGAAGAAAATATATCATGGAATAAACTGAATGATTTAGAAGATGATCCATATGCATAATTCAATTAGAAAGAGTTGTTCTTTTATAAGAGCGACTCTTTTTTTATTAAATACACAAGGATTCTATTAAAAAGTGTATAATATTATCCGAAAAGGAGGTGTATGTGACGTGTCACATGACGCCGTAACAGATATACAAAATGTTTACTGGACCCGCGAAGTTGCTGAATTATTAGGAGTTAAAGAAGGAACTATACGTAAGTATGCCCGTTTATTAGAAGACCGCGGCTATAACTTCCACCGTAACGACCATGACCAACGCGGTTTTTTTGACAAGGACGTTATAATTCTAAGAAAAATACAAGAATTAAGTAAAAGTAAGTCTATGACGCTTGATGATGCCGCAAATGCTATTATATCAATGAATCCTCCCAATAATTTAGCGCCCATTACGCCCCCCGTCACAGCCGAAAATGAGCATCATATAACGCGTTATGAAAATGTAATGAGTGTGTTACAGGGTTTAACACAAGAAAATAGTGAGTTAAAGCAAATGTTAGGTGTCATTTCAGATGAAATGATTGAGCAAAAAAAACTATTACAAGAACAATCCAAACAAATTGAGCAATTACACGTAGAGCTAAAAGAAAGTAAACAAGTTCTTAATGCTCCAAAAGAAAAACCAGGATTCTGGTCTAAGCTCTTTTCAAAAAATGAAGACATATGATAATTTCATCATACGTCTTCATTTTTCTTCTAACAAAACAAGTTCTGATTTTGTAGAAGGTTCTATTCCTAATTCATTTAATGTTGCCACCAACAAAAGTATTTGTTTTTCAAATCCATTATTTAAAGAAATATTAGTAATACGAATCACTTTCCAACCACTTGTTTTCATGTATTTATCTCTTCTTCTGTCTCGTTTTATTCCTTCTGGTGTTCGATGAAAAGGCCCATCAATTTCTACATCTATTTTCAAACCATTTGGAGAAAAAAATGCAAAGTCTAACTTAAAACGTTTATTCGGTACTTTATATTGCACAATCGGATGATATCCCCTAAAGCGCAATGCATCGTATACTTTCTTCTCTAATTTGTTAGAGCATTTCGCCCTTTGGGTATTATTGTTTGGATTATAGGTAGATGGTGGCGTGAAAATTTGTGCTACAAGAAAAAATACAAGCGTGCATCCTAATACAACGAATAAACCTGTCATCATTTCACACCCCAATACAAATTTGAGTTAATACTCAAAATGTAATATGTACAAACCCTTTCTGTTTATCCATTTTTCATTTACTTACCTTATACGAGTAAAACAAAACTGCCCTTATTCATGTTCTCTAAAATTAGATGAATTTGATTTTATTTTGGAAAGCGCCTTGCAAAGATTTGTTGTATGATGCGTAAGTCAAATCTTTGCATTGTATGTATACCTCATTCCAAGTGAAATTATCAATAAATCGTTCGTGTAAATACTCTATGAATCTTGTTATCTTGTCTCCTACTTAAATTTAATTCGAATTGACTTGTATATGAACTTAACATTCTGTCCATAATTGTAAATAAAAAAATTGAGAGTAGGAGAGTGAGATAAATGTTTTTCCGCAAAAATAGGACCAAATTAAAAAGATGGTTAGATCGACAAGGAATTGAACAACAGGAACTAGCAAAAAAATCAAAGGTTTCTGTTCAAACCATCAGTAAAGCGTGTAGAGATACAGACTATGTCCCCCAACCTGCAATCATGAAAAAGCTATTAAATGCTATTAGAAAAATTGATCCTCATGCCAAAATCAATGACTTTTGGGACATGTAAAAATGTCACTTTACCTATAAGTTTGCCGCAATTGGAAGCATAAACTTGCCGGAATTCACTTATTTTAGAAGATATTTATCTAATTGTTCAAAGAAAATGGAAGCATAACTTTGCCGTGGATTAATTATTAACCCATAAACTTGCCGTGAATGCTGTTTGTTTGTAATAAAGTTTGATCAAAAACATGCTACAAACGTTGATTTTATAATAGATTCTTTTCCAGTAGATTTAAGATTGGTTTTTATAAAAATGGTTGATTAAAATTACACATGTTAACCTTCCTATGTGATTCTCTGATTAATAAAACGCAAAAAAATTTGGGAATAGTAACATCTATACATTACCATTATCCTTTTTTTTATAGAAATGGTTCGAATTCTCGACAATAATCCATCCTATAGTTATTAATGTTATAGAAAATAATCTAAGACCCAATCTATACATATAATCTAAATCTTTAAGATAAAAGAAAGATAATATCCCTATAACAGCACCAATTATCCCAATAATCAAACCTTTATATTTTTGTAAAAACATATAGTTACCCCTTTCATGTAAACAAAATATTCCATATTTAAACAATACTAAATTATGGAATATTTTTAAAGGATTAAAATGTTTTTATATTCAGTTTATATATCATGTTTCTTTTATTAATAAAAATATCCCTATAGATAAGTAAACCCAAAGGGATAAAACGATCAACTTTTTTATAATCGGTACGAATTTATTTCAAAGCTACAGGAAGCATAAGTTTGCCGCAAACAAAAAGAACCATAAGCTTGCCGTTTCGGAAAACTTATGCTTCATATCACAAAAAAGCACAAGAAACAGTATCTTGTGCTTTCATAATTTTGCTTTGACTGAACCTATTTGAACCGAAATGTCTTTAGGTTGTTGTACTTGTGCAAGAAAATGTTGAATAGAGGGCGCTTGAAAAATACGGAAATTAGAACTAGAGATTGGATATTTGAGATCAGTAAGGATTAAAAGTGAGGGAAATACCATATTATGTTTCGGTTGCCAGGATTCTTTTTTCCATTCCATGCTACGATAATACGATTCATAACGTTTTATTTTCGTTTGGATCGTAGCCTTATTATAAATGGAGTTCTGGACTTCTATAAAAAATGGGCTTTTACGCCAAATGGTAAATATATCGGGTTCCATATAACCTTTTTTGTATTTAGGTTCTACTTGAAAAATTTTCGGTCTTTCGGTTCGTAATAACTGCTTATATACATCCACAATCGCTAAAAAGTGACGTATCTTTTGGCTTCCTTTACGAATGGTATTTGGATAAGGGAAATACACGTATGGACGTTGTGATGTATCTACATCAATATATCCTTCGCGGCTTAACCGCTTTGTAACAGTATTACAGCATGTTACTGCATTTTTCACATTTCTAAAATGAAGATCAATAATATCATCACGCGACATACATCTAAATTGCTGTAAATGACCGATAATTTGTTTATCTCTATTCGTTAGCATCATCTAACACCCCAAAGATTTTGTCTTCTTGATGCTCTGGTTCTTCCTTCTTTATACTTTGCTCTTTAGATAAACGATACGGTTCTATTATTTCTTTCGCCTGGTCCAATGCCAAATAAGGAGCCTGCACCTTCTTTAAACCATCTAATTTTAAAATCATTTGGCCCGATTGACTTAAATTTTCTGATCCAGGCGTCCCCACAATGTTACTGTTAATTAAATCCGCACATTTAAAGCCCATTCTTACCGTCAAATTGAGCTTTAACTTACCATCAAGTATTTTTGCATCTGGACGTTGCATACTTAGCATGAGGAAGATACCAAGCGATCTGCCGACAGCTGATATTTTTTCTATTATGGTGACACATTCCTTTTCGTCCTGTAGCATTGCTACTTCATCAATGGCAATAAAAATATATGGTAAGGGTTTATCTCTTGTAATTTGATTGTATTCATCAATATGACCTAGCTCATATTCTTCCATTAACTTTCTTCTATGCAATACCTCTTTCCATAATTTTGCTAACATGTTCGTCATTTCATGTTCTTCCATGCAAACATACTTCACGTGCTTCACTCTTCTTAAAAAATGAAACTCTGAATTTTTTAAATCTCCCAGGTACAAATGTAAATGTTCTGGTGACATCTGTTGAATTAATGTAGCTAAAATCACACGTACTATACTACTTTTTCCGCTTCCTGTTTCTCCCGCAATCAGTAAATGTGGTGTGTTTGAATCAACCATATCATACACAATCGTATTACCAAATTGATCCCGACCTACCACGATTGGAAGACGATATTGTTTTAATAATGGTTGCCATTGTTTATAACTGTAATCGTAAGGCTGTAAACTTGCATTAGAATGAAATACATGGAGTACAAACTTTTTAATATTACCTTCCATCATAAGATTTTCACCTAGTATTTGCTGAAAACAAAACCATTTCTTATGAATTTGAGCTGGATCAACGCCGTTTGGCAATGTAAAAGTGTACCGTACACTTTCATTCCCTTCGAAAACATCATGGATTTTAGGATAAATGGGGACCTTTCCAGCTCGTGTAATGTGCTCATCGTATAGCTTCGCTTTCTTAAATACTTCTTCTAACTGATATTTATATTTTTTCTTTTTTAACCATCCTTTCATTGTTTACCCTCCTTACAACATGAGTAAAATGCGAATAAATACATAACCAATGAACCCAATCCCTCCAATTCTTACACCGTAATACAGACCATTAGAAAGGAGATTGGATGCAAAAATATAATCATTTCGTACTAAGTATTTTTCTAACAAAACAGCTCCAATTGTAAGGCCACCTACTATTCCCAGGGCTACATACGTATGAACAAGCGGTGATGACATATGAAAAAATGCGAACGGACTAATAGGGCCAATACTATACATTTTTGTTTGCTTTTTCTTCTTATAAGATTGGTCCATAAAGGCTTGAAAAGAAATTGTTTCTTTTCGATTCAGCATGTTTTCCCTCCTAAAAAAAGAATATCGTTAACAAATTTGGTATCCAGTCCAGTCCAATACAAAGCATATACAATCTAACACCATATGAGAGGTATTCTTAATGAGTTCAAATGTCTCAACAGGTACATTTGTTATGAAACTCGCAAGTTCATCTGGTAACTTTCGTATTTCTTGTGCTGTACTATCTAAATGGTTCTGTCACATACCAACTAATCCACCTATATAAGAAATCTGTTGTATCCGTCGTACTCATCGCATTTTGATTAAGCGCATCCCACCCACACATAATTTCATTTGTTGAACTTCCACACCATTCTGTAATTTCTTTCACATTTCGAAATCGCGGACTAGGTATGTTGTTCCATCCTCTCGTTAGATCATCCCTCAAATAATATTTAATTTGATTACCAATAATCTCATAAGAATCATTCATTTTTCCCCCTCCTTTTTCTCATTACATTCCTCCTACTATAAACAAAACTCAAAATCCACTAAAAACATGTGCTAATCGAGGAGTTCTTTTGATAGTGATACCATGATAGTTCCTTTGGTTATAAGATTGATATCTACTTTGGTAATTGCTTTGGTAAAGAATATGTATCGCTGATTGTCTGATATGCAATTCCAAACCTTGTCTTTACAAATAAACCTTGCTACCGTCCCCAATTCATAAACTTTAATGATACAATATAAGAGGAATTTTAAATCAATTCAGAAAATAGAGGGGGGAAACAACTATGTCACTTTTACAGCAACATTTTGAAGAAAGAAGAGAATACATTTTCAATCGTCTTAAACAACCAGAATACATGGAAAGAAGCATAGAAAAAGTTCGCCAAGCTCAAAAAGAGATCAAAAATACAGTGCGAACGATTAAAGATTTGTTACTCTTAGACAAAACAACCGATCCTTGTTTACCAGAGGTCGCTCAATTTTCTCTTCAACACATTACAAATTCAGAGTCATTTGAGAATGTCAAAAACCTTGTTCCATCCTCTATAAAAAAGTTAAGTGAAGAAGAACGCGCAAAAGTGTTAGATGAAACATTAAGCGTAGCAAACCAAGTCATGAATCTAGAGCGTACTGTTTTTATCATGATGTTTAATGCAAAAGAGAAAATCCTTATGGATTCTTATAAGAAAAAGCATAGATCACAAACAGAACTTCATTATGATGTTGCTGACAAAGAAGGGTTCGACAAAGCGTTTTATGATGAGCGTATTGATTCATTACGAAATGACATTCGTATAATGTCTTTCAAAAAGCTATGTGAGAATGAACCCGCACCAGAGGACTTAGAACTATTCAAACAACGTTATGAAACAATTATTTTACCAAAGGTACAAGAGATTGTTTCCCTAATTGAACCAAGTTTAATAGATGTAGACGTATTTTTAAATCCAGTAATTGAGTATGGTGTAGGAGAAATCACTTTAGATGAAATGATTCAAAAACAACACAAAAACCTTTCTCTATTTCACGAATTATCAAAGGTTGAATATTGTCCAACGGTTGAGCTAACAGTAAAAGAATATGTATTCTTAGAAGCTATGAACCGTTCCGAAAAAGGAGAGGAGTTGCAACCATCAAAATGATGTATACACAAGAGAAGTTTTATGAAAAGTTAATAGAAGAAAAAAAAGAAGTGACGGTTTTTCTAATAAACGGTGTCAGAGTACCTGGAAAAATTATCGCTGTTGATAAATTTTCGGTACAAATTTTAAGTAATGGAAAGCAAATGTTCCTTTATAAACAAGCGATTTCGACTGTTTCTTTATAGAATAACAAACTTTCAGAATCTTAAAATTATAACTTTTCCATCCTTTTTTCAGGCATATCCACTTCAAAAATTTCGGTTCTGGTGCAAAAATATTAGTTAGAAACCTAGAGTAGCAATTTCCTCTACATTTCTAGCCTATGAAGCTAAACCAAACA
>NZ_NADV01000170.1:0-298 GCF_003264175.1 Bacillus sp. SRB_331
GCACCCATCCCCGCAATTACGAAGCCACGCCGCCCCGCAAAGTCGCCTTTCTGGGCCTGGGCGTGATGGGCGCCCCCATGGCGGCGCACCTGGCGCTGGCGGGCCACACGGTCACGGTCTACAACCGCACGACCGCAAAATCCATAGCATGGTGCGCAGAGCACGCAAGGGCTGGAGCCCCAAAACATGCCGAAACACCCCGCCTGGCGGCGCAGGGCGCAGAGCTGGTGTTTTGCTGCGTCGGCAACGACGACGACCTGCGCGCCGTCACGCTGGGCGCCGACGGCGCCTTTGCCGG
>NZ_NADV01000171.1:0-296 GCF_003264175.1 Bacillus sp. SRB_331
AGTATATTCGGTATTGTGGTTGTTGAGTTTCTCTATTACTAGTATATGATGTGACTAGTATGAAACTACCAAATTATATATATACTTGTTCAAAATAATTGTGTTCTTTTATAAAAAAGTGTCACTTACAATGTTGTGATTTTTCATGAAAAGATATGTCTATTATAATAAAAGTATTTGCATAGACATGAATATTGGTGAATAGTTATTCGTTATGTTTTGTAAAAGAAACATTTGGAATATATTGCCTTTATTGGACCTGATGAAACTTTGTTCATGGGTAGTTCTATAACAAT
>NZ_NADV01000172.1:0-399 GCF_003264175.1 Bacillus sp. SRB_331
CAAATTCACGCGAAAGGAGGCAATTGAAAAGCACAAAAGAAACGAACTTCTTCCACGTGACCCGGATGTAGAAATCTGGACTGATGGCAGTTATACCAAAGGGAAAAAAGGGGGTGCTGCTGCCCTCATTCGATACAAGAACACCAATGGTGAAACGGCAAATTACACTGAGGAGAAGTCGCAAATCAAACTGGGTCGCAAAATCACCTCGAGTTACGAAGCCGAGATAATTGCATTACATGCTGGGCTAGAACTGGCCATCGATCAGAGATTTGTAAACAGAACCATCCACATAATGACAGACTCGTTATCCTGGGTAAGTCAATTTCAATCACTACCTATCAAACCTCGAAGAGTATATGCAGTTGTGGCAGACTCTGCTCGACTACTAGCGAAACT
>NZ_NADV01000173.1:0-486 GCF_003264175.1 Bacillus sp. SRB_331
AAGTAATATACCTCCATTTTTGTAGGCATGCATATATAACACAGCCCCGCTAGTTAAAACTAAAGCAGAACACGAAGTACAAAATGGTTAAGGGCTAGCATCTACTAGATGATACGCATGTTTATATCGTAAAATATTTTTTATTGACTTTTCCATAGGTTATTAACTTAAAACTTTATTTTATAAAATAAAAAAAGTACTCTAAAAAATTAGTATAAAAAATTTAATTTAAATTTTATAAAAAATCGAAATGACGGTACTCTTGAGAGACCTCTAAAAATTCTGAAATAATTCGTTTTTGATTTTCGTCATAACGCAATTCAACGTACCCGCTTAAAGGAAAGTCTTTTCGAAAAGGATGTCCTTCAAAACCATAATCAGTTAGAATTCGTCTTAAATCAAAATTATTTAAAAAAAATATCCCAAACATATCTCAAGATTCACGTTCGAATCAAGAAGCTACAGAATAAATACTTGTTATTGAAT
>NZ_NADV01000174.1:0-292 GCF_003264175.1 Bacillus sp. SRB_331
AGACCTAATGCACCTTCGAACGTTCGGTTGCGATCGTACATCCACCTTCCAAACCAGCTGCATCGCAAGCTACAACCAAGAAGCTCAATGGTAACATTTATCGGGTACGCCATGGAACAGAAAGGTTATCTCTTTTATTGCAGCTCTACCAACAAAATTACTGCCACTCGGTTCACTGACGCTGTCTTCGACGAGAACTCTTTCACACGGGAAACCTTGGACCAGATTGATGACAACACTATCCAATTACACCTTGGCGACATTTTTTCAGACAATCCTCCCCAGGTCCCAC
>NZ_NADV01000175.1:0-345 GCF_003264175.1 Bacillus sp. SRB_331
GCCTTATGTGCAGTCGGTTCCTTCATGATTGAGCTTACAAATAGATCATGGAGGCAGCAACAGATGATCGACTTCGCCTTCTTGTCGTTGCGCAGTTCTTCAGTGGTGGCAGGGAGAGCTGGGTCCTGGTCGATATAAACTTCAAGATCCTTCGTTGACAGGTACATGATGACCTTTTGTTGCCACAGCTGGAAGTCATCAGTGTCCGCGCCAGTGAATTTAGTGATTGATTGCAGGATCTCTTTCATCTGGTAGAACGGGCGTAGCCTGGTAAATTGGGCGTGACTTCGAAGAATGAGCGCGGCCTCGTAGAATGGGGGTGACTTCGTAATGTGGGCGTGACCA
>NZ_NADV01000176.1:0-517 GCF_003264175.1 Bacillus sp. SRB_331
ATGCGAGCTGCGTCATGACGAACGCCTCTCGCCGAATACAGCTTGCCGCAAAACGGATACGGCTTGGTGACAGCATTGATTCGACGTAAATCAACAGTCAGACGAAACTTGCCGGGCTGAGAAGGCTTAGGGGTAGCCGAAGCGCGAGAGGCAAATGCAGAAGACGGATTGGGGTACAAGCACCCATACTTCTCCAGTGTGGCTGTAGTGTCAACAAGGAATTGACGTGCCAATGGTGAGTACCGACCAGAAGGGCATCGGAGTGAAGACGTCCCTGGCAGCAACTCGACAGTCATAGGTGGAACATCCATAGGAGGGTCATCTCCTAAGCCAATGCGGAAGATATCCGAGAACTCAGTAAGCAATGATGATAATTGTGACTTATCTTGCACAGAGAGCAGACACGCGTTGCCAACCACAGCGTCGATGGCGGCCTGAATATCATACGGAGGCTCAAAGCCGGGATCCAACATGTCGGGATCTGAATTGAATCGGATGCATTGTCCACTGGAGATCA